>OMTF01000041.1 GCA_900313925.1 uncultured Eubacteriales bacterium
TGGGAATAATCCCGGGAAACCCGGGAGAGGTTGAAAACACACAGTTTTTGAGCTGCTGACGCCTCTCGTGGCAACGATTTGGCAACACAACCACATTATCCAAAGAATAAGAGCTAACTGATTTTCTTTCGATCAGTTAGCTCTTTTTTGTTTTATTGCTCAAATGATGTCTTTGTCCATCCTCCGGCTTGATCATATTTCGGATACTGATACCGCCAGGCGTTGTATTCCTCCTGCGTAATCTCTCCGGATTTTAGTTTCGATGCGACGTCATTCCAACTGCGTAGCATCCTGTTCAGCTCAACAGCACTGGAGCCGTGAAATACATCTGCACGGAGGCAGACCTCGCCCTGTACTTCTCCGATCTTCAGCCCGTACAGATCCTCAAGTGCAAAGAGTGTGTGCATCAGACCGATATAGCTGTCGATGTCCGGAACGTTCAATGCAGAAGGAGATACCTCCAGCGCCTGCGCCAAAGACTTGGTCAAATCCTCCTTAGGCGTTCTGGAACCGGACTCATATTGTGCCATGCGAATATCAGCGGATTTTTCCGGGAAGCCCATCAGGACACCGAGGTATTTTTGCGTCATTCCACGCATGTTGCGGAAGAAGCGAATTCTTTCACCAATCGCCATTGAGAACAGCTCCAATCAATCAAGATAGCATGACTATAGCATATTTGTTTAAATGTGTCAAGAAAAATTAAATAAATTTGTTTAAAAAATATAGCAAAAATAGTTTGACTAAAACAAATTCGTTTAGTATAATACTAATGCTAAGCAAGTTCGCTTAGTCTGCACCTTGAAAACTGAATAGCCGTCCGAAGGGGGATACAACGGGAGCGTCGCCATGATATGAGCGCGCGCCGGGGAAATACGCCGCGGGGAACGACGGGGCAGGAACCGACTTCGGGCAAACGGCAAAGAGACTTGTCCTGTGGCAGAAAATGCGCATCTCAACGATTCCTATTTGCAAATCATGCTGACCTATAGCCGGAAGAGTATAAAATCAAGCTTCTCGCCGGCTAGTGATTAAAGAGGTTTTTACCTCACGAAGGGAGGTGATGGAAAGCATGGATCTTTTTATGACAGTAGACGATGTGGCAAAAGAATTGGGTATTTCCAAGTCTCATGCATACAAAGTCGTACAGAGGCTCAATGAAGAGCTGAAAGAAATGGGTTACCTGACGATCTCCGGTCGGGTCAATCGCACATTTTTCATGGAGAAATACTGCTATGAAGGAGGAAAATAAAAATGGCAGTCTACAAGGACGAAAAGTCCAACACATGGCGCGCTGTGTATCGTTACACCGATTGGACCGGTGCGCGGAAACAAACACAAAAGCGAGGGTTTCAGACCAAGCGCGAAGCGCAGGCGTGGGAGCGAGAGCAACTATGCAAAATGACATCCAGCGTGAATATGACTTTTGAGAGTTACGCTGCGCTGTATGAGGAGGATGTAAAACCACGCCTGAAGGAAAACACATGGGCAACAAAAGCGCATATCATCCAAAAGAAACTGCTCCCTTATTTCGGGAAACTGGAATTGAGCAGCATTACTCCGCAGCAGATCATTACCTGGCAGAATACGCTTTTGAAGTACAGGGATCAGAACGGAAAGCCATACTCCTCGGTGTATTTGAGAACGATCAATACAGTTCTCAGTGCGATGTTCAACCATGCTGTGAAGTATTATCGTCTTGCGGAAAACCCGTGCAAAATCGCCGGAACTATGGGCAAGAAAAAGGATCGGGAAATGCTGTTCTGGACAAAGGAAGAGTATCTGAAATTCGCAGATGCGATGATGGACAAGCCACTTTCGTATTATGCGTTTGAGATGTTGTACTGGTGTGGCATCCGGGAGGGAGAACTTCTGGCGTTGACGCCATCGGATTTTGACTTTGAGAAAAACACTGTGTCGATCACAAAATCCTACCAGCGTCTGAATGGCAAAGATCTGATTACATCGCCGAAAACGGAAAAAAGCAATCGGGTGATTGCAATGCCGCAGTTTCTTGCAGATGAAATGCAGGATTATCTTCGCATGCTCTATGATGTCGGAGATAATGATCGGATGTTCCTGATCACCAAGAACTATCTCCACAGAGAAATGGACAGGGGAGCAAAGGAAGCAGATGTCAAGAGAATCCGGATTCATGACATTCGACATAGCCATGTTTCGCTTCTGATTGATATGGGATTCAGTGCAACAGCAATCGCTGATCGTCTTGGCCATGAGAGCATTGATATCACATATCATTACGCACATTTGTTCCCCTCAACTCAGACTGAAATGGCAGACAAGCTGAATATGGAAAGGAGAGCAAGCTAATGTCTGGAAAACGAAACGAATACAACCGTACACGGAATGTTGTTGTCGCCTTTCGTGTCAAGCCGCAAGAGGGAAAGCTGATCAATGAAGCAATTCAGCTCTCCGGACAGACAAAACAGGATTATCTCCTGTCACGGGCGCTGAACCGTGAAGTCAATGTACAGGGCAATCCGCGCGTATATAAAGCGCTGCGCAACAGGCTGGATGCGGTGTATGCCGAGCTTTGCCGGATCGAAGCCGGGAACGCCGTGGATTCGGATCTTCTTGCGATCATTCGCATGATGGCAGAGATCCTGGATGGTTTGAAGGGAGGATCGGAATGACAGAAAAAGAAAAGGTCGTCCCAAACGCATCTGTTGGCGCAGATGCAGGACGGCCAATTCCATATGAACCTGAATCGAGTATAGCAGAGACAGAGCTTCCTGACAAGCAAAATTTTTCCGAGACGCTCCGAGAGTTTAAAGAGTTCGTGCGAAAGAACGACCCGGATCAGATCCGGGCGGTGACGCTCAGTGAGCTCATGGAGGAAGAAATCGAAACCAAACCGCCTGTTGTGGATGGACTGATCTATCCGGGCGTGTTCCTGTTTGCCGGTGCGGAGAAAATCGGCAAATCCTTTCTGGTGCTTCAGCTCGGTTATACCGTAGCGAAAGGGCTGCCGCTCTGGGGACTGAAGACCTCCGGCGATGAGGTTTTGTATCTCTCGCTGGAGGATACCAAAGAGCGCCTGCGCCGGCGTGCCTTTCAGATGTTCGACATTGAAACGACAGATCGGATGTATGTTGCGACCAGGAGCAAGAAATTGAGCGAAGGGCTGGTTGAGGAGCTGGAAGCGTATCGCCGCCAGCATCCCGGAATCAAATTCATCATCATCGATACCCTGCAGAGGATCCGAGAAGTGTTTTCGGAATGCAGCTACGCCAAGGATTACGAAATGGTTTCCGAGTTGAAGGACTATGCCGAC
>OMTF01000035.1 GCA_900313925.1 uncultured Eubacteriales bacterium
AGGGCTGCAATAATAGAACCAAGGTGCTGAAACGTATCTGCTATGGGGTAAGAAATTTCAAACGCTTTCGTAGCCGGATCCTTTTTATGGCCGCCTGATACGAATCTACTAAATATAACTACGGGGTAACTGCGACTAAAATACACGAGCCAGGCATACACCCGGCTCGTGATCCATTAATTTAACACCTATATTCTTTTCTTTTTGGATTTACCCCAACATTTGACAAAGAAGCTAAAAGATGTTTTCTGCGCTTTATGCAGAATCCTTCACATCAGAGGAGAAGACCGCCGATCTTTACAAATACAGGAGCAAAGACCAGAGATACAACCGTCATCAACTTAATAAGAATGTTAATGGAAGGACCGGAAGTATCTTTGAACGGATCACCGACCGTATCGCCGACGACAGCCGCTTTATGTGCTTCGGAGCCCTTGCCGCCGTGATGGCCTTCCTCAATATACTTCTTCGCATTGTCCCATGCGCCGCCGGAGTTTGCCATAAAGATAGCTAGAAGAACACCGGTAACGAGCGCGCCGCAGATCATTCCGCCCAGCGCTTCCGTGCCAAGCAGGATGCCGACCGCAAGGGGAGCCAGTACAGCCATCAGTCCCGGAACAATCATCTCATGCAGAGCTGCTCTGGTAGAAATGGAAACGCAGGTGCCGTAGTCCGGCTTCGCAGTTCCTTCCAGAATGCCGGGAATTGTATGGAACTGGCGGCGGACCTCTTCAATCATCTTGTATGCCGCTTTGGAGACGGAGCTCATGGTCAGTGCGGAGAATATGAAAGGCAGCATGCCGCCGATCAGAACGCCGATGACGACCATAGGGCTCAGAATGCTGATGTTTTCAAGCCCGGTTTCTTGTGCGTAGGAAACGAACAGGGCAAGAGCGGTCAGAGCCGCAGAGCCAATAGCAAAGCCTTTACCCATGGCAGCAGTGGTATTTCCAACGGAGTCAAGCTTATCCGTTATTTCACGAACATGCGGGTCAAGACCGGACATTTCAGCGATACCGCCGGAGTTGTCCGCGATTGGGCCGTATGCGTCAACCGCGACAGTAATGCCGGTTGTAGATAGCATGCCGACGGCGGAAAGCGCGATGCCATAGAGACCACAGCTTAAGTAGGCAGCAAAAATGCCTACGCAGATGAGCAGAATCGGAACCCAGGTGCTCTGCATGCCGGTCGCGATGCCGCTGATGATTGTCGTAGCAGCACCGGTTTCAGACTGCTGTGCGATCTCCTTCACGTAGCGGTAGTCACTGGAGGTATAAATCTCCGTAACCTTTCCGATGACCAAGCCGACAATCAGACCGGCAATGATGGCAATCGAGGGGGCTAGCGTAGAAAACAGGACATTACTGAATATCAGGGAGGCAACAACAACCAGAAGAGCGGAAACATATGAGCCTACACTCAGCGCACGCTGCGGGTTCGCACCTTCTTTGCTCCGAACGAAGAACGTCGCGATGACGGAAGCAAGGATTCCGCATGCTGCAATCGCCAGAGGATACAGCACGCCGGCACCTTCCACTGCGTTGAGCGTCGTAACGCTTACACCAAGGGTAATCGCGGAAACGAGAGCACCTACATAGGACTCAAACAGGTCGGCACCCATGCCAGCCACGTCGCCGACGTTATCTCCGACATTGTCGGCGATAACGGCAGGGTTACGCGGATCGTCTTCGGGAATTCCCGCTTCGACCTTGCCAACCAGGTCAGCACCGACGTCGGCTGCTTTTGTATAGATGCCGCCCCCGACACGCGCAAACAAGGCGATGGAAGAAGCACCCAGGGAGAAACCGAACAGAATGTCGTAGTTGCCGGTGAAAATGTAGATGAGGCTGCAGCCGAGAAGGCCGAGGCCGACAACACACATTCCCATTACCGAACCGCCGGAGAACGCGACCCCGAGGGCTTTGTTCATGCCGCCGTCCATAGCCGCCTGCGCAGTGCGTACATTTGCGCGGGTCGCCGTCATCATGCCGAAATACCCGGCCAGGATAGAGCACAGAGCGCCGCACACAAAGCATGCAGCGGTTGCCCAGTTGATGAACAGGCCAATCAGCAGAAACAGCACAACAATGAAGATCGCCATGAACTTGTACTCGGAGTACAGAAACGCCTTCGCGCCTTCACTGATAGCGGCCGCAATCTCCTGCATGCGGTCATTGCCGTTTTTTGCCTTTTTGACTACTGCCGCCTTATACGCTGCGAAGATCAGCGCAACTACAGCGAGTACAGGCGCGAGCCAATACAGGGAATTCATAACACAATCACTTCCATAACTTAAATAATATTGAATATACTAAGGCGCCCTCCCGGACACCTTAGTGCATTCTACACTAACTTATAGGTAAAATCAAATGCTAAAAAGCCCCAAATAATGCCTTTCCGGGAAAATTTTTCATGTTGTCGGATTTCCTGGCGATTCGAGCTCTTTTTTTGTAATAAATATGAATTTTGGATATTCTATTCTTACGATTTAAAGGGGTCTGTGCCGTCATTGGAGAAAAGTGTAAAGTTCAGACTTGCACGCACGTGATCGTTCATAGCCTGGCGGGCAAGTGTGGGAATGTGCATCTTTATGGCGGAAACAATGGCACTGTGATTATAAAGTACAGAGGAAGACCAGGGGTTTTCATGCCGTGTCCCGATAAATTCCATCATTGAGGCTTCATACATAGTCAGTTTCGGAAGAATCAGATCGTAGCACTGCTGAATGTATGTGTTCTGCGAGGATTTCACAATCAGGCCGTGGAACGGGAGATCTGTGTCGATCATTCCGCGGATATCCTTGCTGACAACGCAGGTTTCAAACTCCTGCGCAAGGGTTTCCAGGCGCCGGATGGTTTCCTTATCAGCTCGCTCCGTGCAAAGCGAAGCGGCTTCGCACTCTACGGCGCCTCGCATGCTGTAAAGGTTAATCATATCACTCATGCTCAGACTGAGTACGAAATAACCGGAGACTTCCGGATGCGTAACAACGAAACCTTTTTCATAAAGAAGGGTGACGGCTTCGGCGATCGGCGTACGCGAAATTCCGAGACTTGCTGCGATCTGATTGATATTGAGCTTCGTTCCCGGTTTTATTTCCAGACCGGTAATCTTATCATACAGCAAATCGTAGACGACGTCTCTGAGCTTCGCGAAAGGCTTTTTGTCCATGTAATCCTGAAGATCCTGCTGTGTCATTGCTCCCTCCAAACCGGCCGGTACACTGGCCATTTATTATCCCCCCGTAGAATTGACAAGGTGGTTTCAGACTTACGGAATTATTGTATAGGTTGTATGGATAAAAATCAACATTGCCTTAAAATTAACTATTCTTGTCCTGACTTAGCCACAACTTTTCGAGAAACTTAAAATTTGTTATGTAGTTTAGAGGCAAAAAATAACCAGAAAAACACGGGAATTTTCAGCAGAAAGAATAATTTGACTGTGACAGAACCGGATTGAAAAAAGGAGATATTGAGAATAAGATTCTGCCTTTGCCAATTGAGGGTGCCCGCATTTTACTCACAGGCTGCAGATCAGCTTCAGGTGGACAGACTATGGAAGACAGCTTCGGATATGAGACACGGAACGATCCCTTGCATTGAGCATACCATTATAAAGCAGGTGCAAAATCGGGAGAAACCGGATTAAAACTGCGCTTATCCTTCGCAGCAAATGGGCTTCCGGTTCGTAAAATTTTCATTTGCTTTATTTGTCTATGACGCAGAAATATAAGGAGGAAAGTCGCTCGTTGCGAGTCAGCGCACGAATTTTCGACTTTCCTCTTGAATTTTTTAATAAACTGCTTGTTTTTTTGCTTTCTAAAAATGGGGCGATAGCAATGAAAAAATCATCTAGATACGGCCCTGGTAAGAAAATTGCAGATGGCGTTATTTCGCCTTGCTGCGGATGTAAGCGTCAATGCTCTTGGCGCCCGTTTTGCCAGCGCCCATAGCCATAATGACTGTGGCAGAACCGGTTACGGCATCGCCTCCGGCAAATACGCCCTCCCGACTGGTCTGGCCGTTTTCGTCCGCCTGAATTCCGCCCTTCGGAGTAGCTTCCAGGCCTTCCGTGGTGGAGCGGAGAAGCGGATTCGGCTTCGTGCCGATAGCAATGATAACGGCATCGCACTCGATGACCCAGTTGGAGTTTGGAACGGCAACCGGTCTGCGGCGTCCTTTTTCATCCGGCTCGCCGAGCTCCATCTTCTGCACTTCAATGCCCGTAACGTGACCCTGCTCATCGCCCAGGATCTGCACCGGATTGTTCAGCAGCTGGAACTCAATGCCTTCCGGAATAGCATGCTCGACCTCTTCCTTACGGGCAGGAAGTTCCTCTTTTCCGCGCCGATATACAATATATACATGCTCCGCACCGAGCCGCTTTGCGACACGGGAGGCATCCATTGCCACATTGCCGCCGCCGACGACAACGACTTTCTTGGGGTGCTTAATCGGCGTATCGTAATCGTCCCGATAGGCTTTCATCAAATTGACGCGAGTCAGGAACTCGTTTGCCGAATACACGCCGAGAAGATTTTCACCGGGACAGTGCAGGAACTGTGGCAGACCGGCGCCGGAGCCGATATATACGGCTTCAAAGCCCATGTCATCAAACAGTTCATCCACGGTTACGGCTTTGCCGATTACGGCGTCCGTAACAATTTTGACGCCCATCGCTTTCAGATTATCAATTTCCTTAGCTACAATTTCCTTCGGAAGACGGAACTGCGGGATGCCATATACGAGAACTCCTCCCGGCTTATGGAAAGCTTCGAAGATCGTTACATCGTATCCCATTTTGCGAAGGTCGCCTGCACACGTCAGGGAAGACGGTCCCGATCCGACAATGGCGACGCGATGGCCATTGCTCTTCGGGGGCTCCACTTTCGGCAGATCCTTTCGATTCATATGATAATCGGCAGCAAAACGTTCAAGCCGGCCGATCCCGACGCCTTCTCCATTCTTACCGCGGATGCATTTTCCTTCGCACTGCTTTTCCTGCGGGCACACGCGGCCGCAGACGGCAGGGAGGGAATTTGTGGAGGAGATGATATCGTACGCGGCGTCAAAGTTGCCCTTTGCCATTTCCGCGATAAATTCCGGGATGCGAACCATGACCGGGCAGCCTGTACGGCACTGCGGATTTGCGCAGTTCAGGCAGCGCTGCGCTTCGTCAATGGCCATCTCAGGCGTATAGCCCAAAGCGACTTCATCAAAATTTTTGTTGCGGACCTGAGGATCCTGCTCCGGCATTGGGTTTTTGTCTTTTCTCATATTAGGCATTCCGAACACCTCCGGTCATCTTGCAAATGTGCTTATTGGCTTCCGCTTCATCATCGTTATAGAACGCGCCGCGCTTGATAAGAAGGTCAAAGTCGACCTGGTGCGCATCAAAGTCCGGTCCGTCAACGCAGGCAAACTTTGTTTCTCCGCCGACCATAACGCGGCAGCCGCCGCACATTCCGGTTCCGTCCACCATGATGGGATTCAGAGAAACAATGGTCTTGAGGTTGTAGGGCCTTGTGACATCGGCCACGAACTTCATCATAAGACCGGGCCCGATTGCAATGACGCGATCGTAGGTGTGTCCGGATTCCAATAGCTCCCGAAGCGTATCCGTCGTAAATCCCTTGCGGCCGAACGTGCCGTCGTCAGTGGTAATGTACAGATTGCTACAGGCTGCTTTGAGCTCATCTTCCAGAATTACGAAATCCTTGCTGCGGAAGCCCGCAATCATATCCACTTCGATGCCTTTTTCATGCATCTCCTTCGCAATGGGATAGGCTATCGCGCAGCCTACGCCGCCGCCGACAACCGCAACTTTGGAAAGACCGTCCATTTCGGTTGCCCGTCCGAGCGGACCCACGAAGTCCGTAATGTAATCTCCCTCTTCCACCGTATGTAGCATTTTTGTCGTATGCCCTGCGGCTTGAACCATAACAGTTACGGTTCCTTTTTCCCGGTCATAGCCTGCTACGGAAACAGGAACTCTTTCGCCCTGCTCATCCAGCCGGAAGATGACAAACTGCCCGGCTGCCGCATGCTTTGCGACCAGAGGTGCCTCGATTTCAAAGAGGCATATGGTCTTTGCGTTGTCCAGGAATCTCTTCTTGACAATTTTGAACATGTTACTACCTCGTATTTCTCTTATTTCCACAGAACGCACGGATTCTGCATAACTGTGATTCCATATTAGTCAATAACATGATAAATGTCAACAAAAAGTGCTAAATATCGGGACCGCAAATTGTATGAAGTGACAATAATCTGACAAAGAATTGTTAATAAATTGTCAGTTTGAACAAATGAGAAAGATAATATGCATATGGGAAGCACACATGCAGCAAACGATGCATCCGCCGAATAACAAAATAGGAAAGTCTGGATCAAAATCCAGACTTTCCTTTACAGAGGACAAAATGAAAAAGATGATTAGCTATAATAATTCCCTTACCACTTTCATCTTAAATTTCAAATATTTCAGAATAAATATCCCAATTGTTACGAAATGTTTAAAACTGTAGGGGCCAGCAGGGCAGAGACGGAAAAACCGGCCAGGGAACAGGCGCCTTGTATCCGATGGACGATTTTTCAGTCCAGAAGAAGTCCCCACCAGGAACCTTTCGGTGGGATTTCGGATGGGCAGGTGCAGATGCAGCTCCGGTCCGGACCCGGGAAGCGGACTTGCACGGCTGCGCAGTCATTTCTTCGTGCCTGTGCATTGATAAAGTCTTTTCCGGCACAGGGATCGCCTAGAAATTCGAAAACGTGGAATGTTCCCTCCTCCGGATATCCTGCGAATGCACAGGAATCAAATCGGTAAAAACCACCGCCGAGAGATTCGCAGAGATGCTGCTGAACGGAAAGATAGGGAATTGAGAAACTCACGTGGGGCATTTCCGCCAGAAGTTCTTCCCGCTTCTCCCCATACGCCGTGGCACTGCAGAGACCGCGGGGAAATCCAGATGCCGCCCCGGCAGGAACCGGCCAGGCTTTCGTGGAAAAGGTACATGCCGGAAGCAGATTAAGCGTGCGGCGGTACCAGGGATAGAGTGAGGGCTCTGACGGACTCGTGGAGAGAAAGGAGACGCCCCGATGCTGTGCCTCCGCCCGGCAGAACGACTGGACGCTGCGGGAAAGACCTCGTCCGCGGTATGCGGGCAGCGTAGCGACCGCATAGAGATAGGCACCGGAGAGTTCCCGGTAGGAAACGCCGAAAAGAATAAAAGCCATGGAAACCGGCCTTCCACCGGTTTCGGCAACCGCGGCAAAGCCGGTTTGCGGAAGGTCACGCAGGAATGTGTCAATCAGTGGGTAAGAGTCCTTGAACACCTGATACCATAGCTCCCGAAGAGAGGCTCGGTCTTCGGGAACAGCCATTCGAATCATGCTTGCGGATTCAGTCATTTTTATACCTTGCCGTATATTTCCGCAGAATGTAATCCGGATGCATGGAGAGTTTCGATTTGCGGAGCGATTCCTGTCCCATGTCATCCTCACGGTTGAGATAAAGAAGTTCAGGGTGGGTTGTAAGCAGCATGCGGGAAAACTCCCTTGCCACCATAGGGTACGCACCGTTGATGTCCACGCTAGCCTTCTCAAAGTGGACGTCGCAGGTGTCTTCGTTGATTTTTTCTCCGACGGTAAAGCCGATCACTTCGCCGTCTATGCGAAGCACTCCGCCGAACAGGCCCAGTGCTTCAAACGAATCAAATCCCCGTATGATGGCTTCTCTCTCGGAGCCGATGCCGTCCTGGAGCCGCCAGGCGTTATCCGATATCCACCGATCCAGCATAGAAAGGCATTCCTCCAGCTGGGAAACACGCAGGGGCTCGAAGCTCCAGCGGGACAGATAGTCCGCTTCAAACCGATTGCAGTGGTTCTTTTTCCCGTGGTATTTCTTTCCGCGGTAGTAGGCTAAATCCGCGGTATGGTACATATAGTCTGCGTAGGGCTCTTCCTCATAGAGAAATGCGCCGGGATACGCTTGTTCCAAAAGCTGCCGATTTTCCTCCGTAATGCCGCTGATGCGCAGGTTCCATCCTTCCGCGCGGGCATGTTCATGCATTTCGTGAATGACAGGCTGCAGAGGGCCGCTTCCAATCGGAAAAGCATAAAACGGCAGATGCTCATAGGAAAGCTTTGTAACGACGCGCTGCTCGCAAACCGCCAGCTCCTGCTTATAGCTCGGATCCCACATATAAATATTGCCGAAGTTGAAGTCTGCGGAGCGTGTATTTTCGATACGGACAAAACGGTCATACCACGGCTTGTCCTGAAGCTGTACAGGTTTAAAGTTCAACATAAAAAATCCTGATTGTATCAAGTAGTGCGGCTTTGCGCGGCAGAGGGGCAGAAATTTCGCGCAAGCTCTATTTTATGGCAAATTATAGCACGAAGAGGGAGCAAAAGCTGTAGTATTTGAGTCATGCGCCTTCTTCGGGAAAGATTCGCTGCCGGCGGATTTCTGCAGCAAGCTCTTTCAAGTCCACAAATGTTTCCGGGCGTTTGCTTACATCCCGCAGCAGGGCGGAGGGATGATAAATTGCCATGCAGCGGCATCCGTTTCGATCAAACCACTGTCCATGCTGGCGGGTTATTCGGAAATCCTGGCTAATAAGGCGTGTTGCGGCAATGCGCCCCAGGCAGACGATTATTTTCGGCTGCAGACACTGCAGCTGACCTTCCAGCCAGGGGGAGCAGGCCTGGCATTCCTCTGGAAGGGGATCCCGGCTATGCGGAGGACGGCATTTGACGATATTGCAGATATAGACCCTGCTTCGATCCAAATGAATGATTTCCAGCATAATATCCAGAAGCTTTCCGGCCGGACCAACGAAAGGCAGGCCTTGCCGATCTTCCTGCTCGCCGGGGCCTTCCCCGACCAGCACAATTTTTGCCGTGGGACTGCCGGTCCCGAAGACAAGATGCGTGCGTGCCGCTGCCAGATCGCAGTTGCGGCATTGCTCCGCTCTTCTTTGCAGGTCTTCCAGCGTAAAAGATTCAGTATTCATTTTCACTGTCCTTTGCGGCAATGTTCAGGAGTATCTCCCGGGTATTGTTCTGCGGGTAATGAATAACATAGTCAAGAAGGAACTGCAGCATGCGTCCAAGTTCAGGACCCTTGTAGCCCAGCGCAAGCAGATCTCCTCCGCTGATGGCTAGCTTATCCAGGGAAAAGCAGGCACCGGACTTGAGTACCGCGACGACCTCTTTTTCTCGGCGTGTGCCGTACAGCGCGTCATAGGCGTAGTAGGCGCATTTTACCGCATCCACTCCGTAAATGGACATAATCTGCATCAGCTCCGTGCGTTGATCCGGAAGGCCGCGCGTGCAGATTTCATCGGCAGCGGAAGCGGTGCGGACGGTTACGCGATCCAGACGGAGACAGGTAAGGAAAACGGATACATTCCGAATTAATCCGCACTGCCGCAGAACCAATGCGAACACAGGCCAGCGGATGCTTGCTTTTCGCGGAACGGTCGACAGAATTCGAAGGTCCGGGCAATTATCCGGATCTCCGTCAAGATAATCATTCAGCAGCCCCAGACGGATCATATGCCCGATCACACGGGTGCGATCCGTGCGGAGAATTTTTTGAAGTTCGTCCTGAACGCGCTCCGGGGCGAGGGCGGAGGCAAGGGAGGAGCAGGCGGCAATGGCTTTATTGGTTTCCGCCTCGATGGAAAATCCGAGACGGGCGGAGAACCGATAGGCACGGAACATCCGCAGAGCGTCCTCCTGAAATCGTTTTTCCGGCTCCCCGACGCAGCGGATGATTTTCGATCCGATATCTTCGATTCCCCCGAAGGGATCCACCACCAAGCCTCGAGCCGACGCAGCGATTGCATTCATGGTAAAATCCCGGCGCGCCAGGTCCGCCGTGAGATCGGTAACGAACTGCACCGTATCCGGACGGCGGTGATCGCTGTAGGCGCTTTCCGTACGGTACGTAGTCACTTCGGCGCTGTGCCGTCCCTGCATAACGGTGACGGTTCCGTGCTTCAGACCGGTAGGGTGGGTCTCCGGGAAAATATCCATAATCTGTTCCGGAAGAGCGTTGGTGCAGATATCCCAATCCTGCGGACAGCTGCCAAGAAGAATATCTCGGACGCAGCCTCCGACCAGATACGCTTCAAAATCGTGGGACTCCAGAGTAACAAGAATGTTCTTGATGTATTTCGGCGGTGATACGATGTCCATGCACCTCTTGACACTAGAAGCAGTATAATGAATCGATTCAATCGATAGAGAACCGGGAAGGCCGGACACAAAAAGAGCGCCCTGCGGCGCAGAGTTCCGACACTGGTGGCATGGGGCACAGAATCTTGTAATCCCAATTCCCGGGTATTATAATAGCACAGGCTGAAAAAACATCAAGATAAATGAAAACTCCTGTAAGGAAATGATTGCTATGAATGAATGCAGAAAATACCTAACTTCCGGGCACAAAGGCCACCTGATCGGCATCGGCGGAGTCTCAATGGCTCCTTTGGCCGAAGTACTGCTGGATCGTGGCTTGCGGCTGACCGGTTCAGATATTCATGAAAGTCAGAAAATCCTGCAGCTTCGCAGCCTGGGAATTCCAGTCCGCATCGGGCATGCTGCGACGAACCTGGATGCGGATACGGAATTTGTCGTCCGTACCGCGGCGGTTCATGATGAAAATCCGGAGATTGCGGAGGCGCACCGCAGAGGCATTCCCGTATTCGAAAGGGCGGAGGCTTGGGGAGCCATCATGCAGGATTACCGGAACGCGCTCTGCATTGCAGGTACGCATGGCAAAACGACGACGACATCCATGTGCACACATATACTCATGGCGGCAGATCGCGACCCTACGGTAATGATCGGCGGCACACTGACGCTGCTTTCCAGCGAGGGATACCGTGTAGGCAAAGGAGATACCATCGTTCTGGAATCCTGTGAGTATTACAACTCTTTCCTTTATTTTTACCCTTCTATTGCCGTCATTACGAATATTGAAGCGGATCACCTGGATTTCTTCAAAAACCTCAAAGCCATTCAGACTTCCTTCCGAGAATTCGCAGCCCATGTGCCGCAGGACACCGGCACGGTCATTGCCAATGCGGATGACGCGAATACCATGCAGGCCCTGAAAGGACTGGACCGGCGGCTCGTCACGTTCGGCATGACGGACAGGGCGGATGTTTATCCGAAAAACATTCAGAGCGTCGGATGCACCTCGAACTTCGATATTTATTTCCAGGGAAGCAAGGTCACGGATGTAACGCTGCACGTGCCCGGAACACACAATATCTACAACGCGCTTGCAGCCGCGGCGGCAACACTGAACCTGGGGGTTAAGCCTTCCGCTATCAAATACGGCCTGGCAGGATTCAGCGGGGCGAACCGGCGCTTTGAATTCAAGGGCAAGTACAACGGCGCGGACATATACGACGACTATGCGCACCATCCGGGAGAGCTGAAAGCCCTTATCAATATGGTGGAAACCCTCCATTATGAACGAATCATTCTTGTGTTTCAGCCTCATACCTATACCCGGACGCAGGCGCTGTTTGATGAGTTCCTCGAGCAGCTTCGCCGGCCGGACATCGTCTACCTGGCACAGATTTTCGCTGCCCGGGAAAAAGACAATCATCAGGTCTCTTCACAGATGCTTGCGGACCGGCTGGAAAATGCGTCCAGTTTTTCCACCTTTGAAGAGATTGAAGATATTCTCCGGGCGGCAGCCCGGCCGGGTGATATTATCCTGACGGTTGGCGCCGGCGATGTCTACCGCGTCGGGGAAGATTTGGTTGCAAAAAGTAAAACGGAAACAAAATAAGGAGAAACCGTGATGAGCCGAATTAAGGATGCCGCACTGGCCGCTTCCGGCAATATGAAAATTGATTGGGTGGAGCGCAACATGCCGGTCCTGCGCCGGATTTCCAACGGCTTTGCTGTAGAAAAGCCATTTCAGGGACTCACCATTGCCCTTTCGGTGCACCTGGAGGCAAAAACCGCGTATCTGTGTCGAACCTTGGCAAAGGGCGGCGCAAAAATGTTTGTAACCGGATCGAACCCGCTTACAACGCAGGATGATGTCGCCGCAGCTCTTGCAGAAGGCGGCATAGAGACCTTTGCACAATACGGGTGCTCGATGGAGCAGTATAAGGAGAACCTCTGCAGCGTTCTGGAGGCGGGCCCGAATATCCTGATTGACGACGGAGGCGATTTGGTTCACCTGATGCATACCCGTTTTGCCGATCGGATCCCGGATGTTATCGGCGGCTGCGAGGAAACAACAACAGGAATCAACCGGCTGAAGGTCATGGCACGCGACGGTACGCTGCGGTTTCCGATGATGCTGGTCAATGATGCGGACTGCAAGCATCTTTTTGATAACCGGTACGGAACCGGTCAGTCCGTCTGGGACGGAATCAATCGGACAACGAATCTCATCGTTGCCGGAAAGTACGTTGTAGTTGCCGGCTATGGCTGGTGCGGAAAAGGCGTTTCCATGCGCGCAAAAGGTCTGGGGGCGAAGGTGATTGTAACCGAGACCGACCCGGTTCGAGCTCTGGAAGCCTACATGGACGGATTTGAAGTGATGCCGATGGAAAATGCCGCTGCGCTGGGAGATATTTTCGTAACAGTGACCGGCGTTGCCGGCATTCTTACGGAAAAGCACTTTCCACTGCTCAAGGATGGCGCCATTCTGACCAATGCCGGGCATTTTGACGTGGAGATAGATATGGAAGCACTGCGGCGAATTGCGCTGAAAAACTATACCGCCCGTCATAACATCCAGGGCTACGTTCTGCCGAATGGACGAACCGTCTTTGTCCTCGCGGAGGGCCGTCTGGTCAACATCGCGGCGGGGGACGGCCATCCCGCGGAAATCATGGATATGAGCTTTGCTGTCCAGGCAATGAGCGCCCGCTACATTGCAAAGCATCGCGGGGCGCTGCAGCCGGGGGTGTACCGGGTTCCCAGAGAAATTGATGAGGAGATCGCAAGAACGAAACTTGCGACGCTCGGGGTTTCTATAGACCGGATGAGCGAGGAGCAGAAAAACTACCTGCAGGGCACGGAAATCTGAATGGATTTTTCTCCGGCGCAAGAAGAAAAGCGCAGAATACTCTTTCCAAGAGCATTCTACGCTTTTTTCGCATATGTTTCCGCCGCACTTCAGGCGGGGTTTACGTGAACTGTGCAGTGCTTTACGTCCGGATACGTGCTCTCAATGGCGTGATGCACATTTTCCGCAATACGGTGTGCGTCCCGCAGGGACTGACTTCCGTCCGCGGAGATTTCGATATCCACATAAATCCGATTGCCAAAAAGCCGCGTCTTGATATCATCGATGCCCAGCACGCCGGGCACGGAAACGATGGTGGCAACCATTTCCTCGGTTTCCTTCGGACCGCAGGACTTGTCGACAAGATTATCAATGCTCTGGCGAAATATGGACACCGATACGTGCACGATGAACACGCAGATCACAAGGGATGCGATCGGATCCAGGATCGGGACGCCGAGTCTTGCCCCGAGAATGCCGATAAAGCTTCCGATGGAGGACAGCGCGTCCGATCGATGGTGCCACGCCTCGGCACGCAGCGATACGGAATTGATTTTCCTGGCGGCACGGATTGTATACTGATAAAGCACTTCCTTGACAACGATCGAAACGGCAGCTGCAATCAGGGCGGCACGCCCGGGAATGGTAAGGGTCTCCGAATGAAGAATGCTTCGAACGCCGCTGACACCAATCAGAATACCGACGACCAGCAGGATGTTTCCCAGAATAATCGAGGCGATGGCTTCGAACTTTTCGTGCCCGTAGGGATGGTTGGGATCCGCCTTCTTCGTTGAGATTCTTACGCCGAGCAGCACGATCAGCGACCCGAAGACATCTGAAGCCGAGTGCACGGCATCGGCAACTAGCGCGGCGGAATGATACAGCAGGCCGACCAGCAGCTTCAGCAGGCTCAGCGCCGTGTTCGATACGATACTGACAGTGGAAACGCGAGTCGTAACTTTCTTCGTTTCCATGGTTTTTTCATCAGGCAAAATCTCACTTCCTTCCAATCGGCCGGCAGGCTCGCCGGGGAATGCGGGAAAACAGGAAAAATGCTCCGGGGCTCCGGAGCATTTTCTGTTCCCGCCTTGCTTTGCGCCGCTTACGGCTTGAAAATCATGCTTTCAGTAATGTCGCTGAGTTTCCGCGCTCCGCACATCGTCATGGTATCCTTAAGCTGTTCCGCAATTTGACTCATGTAGGTACGGAATCCCTCTTCCCCGGCGGCATAAATCATGGGGAGGATCGGCCGGCCGATCAGGACCGCGTCCGCACCCAGAGCCAGTGCCTTGAATACATCCGTTCCGGACCGAATGCCGCCGTCAACAAAAATGGTAACCTTGCCTTTTACGGCTTTTACGATGGAAGGCAGAACCTCCGCCGTAGAAGGACAGGCTCCCTGCACCCGCCCGCCGTGATTGGAAACGACAATGGCGGCGGCGCCGGCTTCGACGGCTTTCTCCGCTCCAGCCGGAGTCATAATACCCTTAATCATGAACGGCATTTTGGCATGCCGGATGATTTCCTTCATTTCCTCCACGGACTTTGGACCGGCATTTGGATTGTATTTTTTCAGGAAGGGAAGTCCTGCACCATCCACGTCCATTGCGACGGCGAAAATATTCCGCTCATTCAAATAATCAATTTTCTCAAATACAAATTCCCGATTCCAGGGCTTGATAGCCGGAATGCCCAGACCTCCATGCTCCGCCATGCAGCGGGCAGCGTCTTCCATGACATCGCGATCCATACCGTCGCCGACCATGCCGAGGACGCCGAAATTAATGGCAGCAGGAATCATAATCCGATTGTAATGCTGATCATCGTATTTGTCCCCGTAATGCAGCTTTACCCCGCCCAGCGGGGCTACGAATACAGGCAGAGAAAAATCCCGGCCTAAAAAGCGGAAGGTGGTATCAATGGACGAATTCTTTACGAGCGTATCCATATTTACCATTATTTCCTGCCATTTGCTGTAATTCCGATTGGCTGTATTACCAGGAGCTTTGCTTCCAGGCCCCGGAAGAGTATTCCCGCAGGCCAGACCGTTGCAGACCGGGCAGACTTTGCAGTAGGGTCCCACTTCCGTACGTGCCTTTGCTTTGATTTCCTCAACTGTCATAGTTGCTCCTCCTTATTCCCGGAAATATCGCCGGGGAAGATAAGATCAATAGTTTACGGCTTCATTAGAACACATTCAATCCGTGCTGTCAATGTATCAAAGCAAATGCCGAAAGCGCGGAAAAAGGGGGAGAAGCAGGAATCTCAGCGTTCTGCGATCCCGGTCAGATCAAATTTCGGAATCATCTGCTCCGTAGCCGATGAAGGATCCTGAAAATATCCTTCCGAAAGTCCGCAGTCCCTGGCATACGCTTCCAGGCGCCGGTATTCCCGCATACCTACCTTTTGGCTGAGATGCGGAATTGCAGCGGCACGCGGCATCGGGGTGAACTGGCTCATGAGGGAAAACAGAACCGTACCCGGAGAAAAGGCGCGCGCGATCCAGTCAATGACGGATTTGGCATTTTCCGGATATCCGGGAAGAACCAGGTGCCGGATAAGAACGCCGGACTGCAGAAGTCCATCCGGGCGGAGCTGATAAGGGCCCGTCTGCCGGAACATCTCCCGGATCGCTTCTTTAGCGATTTCAGGGTAGTCCGGGGCGTTCGCGCATGCCTCCGCAAGGTGACGATCCGCAAATTTGAAATCCGGCAGGTAAATCTGCACCAAACCTTCCAGCCGCCGAAGTGTCTCCGGCTTTTCATAGCCGGAGCTATTCCATACTACGGGAATCCGCAGTCTTGCAAGTTCCAAGGCTCGAGCGGCAGGCAGAACATAGTGGGAAGCGGTTACCAGATTCAGATTATGCACTCCGCTGTCCTGAAGACGCAAAAACAGATCCCGAAGCTGCGCAACGGTAAGAATTTTCCCGGGGCCGCCTGCAGGGACGCTGATTTCTGCGTTCTGGCAAAATCGGCATCCGAGGGAACAGCCGGTAAAGAAAACGGCACCGGAACCTCTGCTGCCGCTGATGCAGGGTTCTTCTCCGCAGTGCGGAGCAGCCCGGCTGATTCGAGGCAGGAAAGGGCTGCCGCAGCGTCCGCTTGGGCGTCGGGCAGGTCGCTCGGCCCCGCAGTTTCTGGGGCAGTCACGGCAGATGTAGGACATTGTTCAGCGCTTCCTCAACTTTCCGGTAGGATAATAGACATGGCGTCCTTTCCTATTGTAAGACAAAGACAAGAAAAATGGGAGCGGAGGATGCGAAGAAAAAATTCGGACAGAATTGCCTTTTTGTGCAAAATAGAAGGTTCTGCTTTTAGTTTTGCTGGCATTCTAACAAATTTGTCTCAATTCAAAATTTTTGATTAAAAAAGCACATTTTTCGGAGTAGAATATAACGTATGCTTGTACCCCCAGTAAGGGAAAGCAATGGAGGAAAACGTATGCTGGATATTGTACTGGTGGAGCCGGAGATACCGAATAACACGGGGGCAATTGCTAGAACGTGTGCTGCAACGGGGGCCCGGCTGCACCTGATAAAGCCACTGGGCTTCGATATATCGGACAAGGCAGTGAAGCGGGCTGGCTTGGACTACTGGTGGCTGGTCGATATTTTTGTTTATGAAAATATTGATGAGTATTTTGCGAAAAACGGCGATGAAAACCTCTGGCTGACAACGACGAAAGCACCCCGCAGCTATGCGGAGGCGGACTTCACAACCGATCAGGTGACGCTGATGTTCGGAAAAGAAACCGCTGGACTTCCCCAGTGGCTTCGCGAGAAGTACTACGATCGATGCATCCGGATCCCAATGGTGGCCGAAGCCCGAAGCCTGAATCTGTCCAATTCGGAAGCGATCGTGGCATACGAAGTTCTCCGGCAGCAGGGATTTCCAAACCTGAAAGCCACCGGACGCATGCTCGAGGAAGGACGGCCTGCCTCCGAGCGGACTGCGATTCCGGGGCAGCGCGAAGATCTCATTCCGTAAAACGGGGAGACGTCAGATCCAATTGACGAAAATCAGAAAATGGAATATATTTATTTTTTCCCTATGCCAAGCGGCAGGGGAATACCGCCTGGAAAATGGAAAGGACATTACGTATGAATTACAACAAAAAAACCGTGAGAGATGCCGATGTGGACGGGAAAAAGGTCCTGCTTCGCTGTGATTTCAACGTTCCCCTTAGCAAGGAGACAGGCGAAATTACAAGCGACAAACGCATTCGCGCCGCGATTCCCACAATACAGTATCTCTTGAATCATCATGCAGCAGTCATTGCCTGCTCGCATCTTGGCAAACCCAAAGGAGAGCGGAAGGAAAGCCTGAGCCTGAAACCGGTGGCGAAACGCCTCGGCGAGCTTCTTCGCAGGGAGGTTCTGTTTGCCGCGGACACCATAGGACCCGACGCAAAGGCAAAAGCGGCGGCACTGCAGCCCGGACAGATTCTGCTTCTTGAAAATCTCCGCTTTGATATAAGGGAGGAAAAGAACGGAGCAGACTTTGCGCAGGAGCTTGCCTCGATGGCTGACGTTTATGTTTCCGATGCCTTCGGAACCGTGCATCGTGCACACGCATCGACTGCCGGTGTTGCAAGCTATCTTCCCGCCTATGCTGGGCTGCTGGTGGAAAAGGAAATTTCCATTATGGGCAGGGCGCTGGAAGACCCGAAGCGTCCCTTCGTCGCCATTCTCGGCGGTGCCAAGGTTTCGGATAAAATCGGTGTCATCAACAACCTTCTGGGAAAAGCGGACACCATTCTCATCGGCGGCGGCATGGCCTATACTTTTATTAAAGCGCAGGGCTATGGGATAGGTACAAGCCTTCTGGAGGAGGATCGGCTGGAGTACGCACGCGACATGCTTGTAAAAGCTAAGGAAAAGAATGTCCGCCTGCTGCTTCCCGTAGATACGCTGGTCGGGGACGCGTTCCGGGAAGACTGTGCCCGGAAAACCGTAGATATCCGTGAAATCCCCGACGGATGGATGGGAATGGATATCGGTCCCAGGTCCATCGAACGCTACTGTGCGCAAATCGCGGAAGCGGGGACCGTCGTTTGGAACGGGCCGATGGGAGTCTTTGAATTTCCGCCCTTCGCCGAAGGGACGAAAGCAGTCGCGAAAGCGATGGCGGAATGCAGCGCGGTTACTATCGTCGGCGGTGGAGATTCCGCCGCAGCTGTGGAGCAGTTCGGGTATGCGGACCGCATGACACATATATCCACGGGCGGCGGCGCCAGCCTGGAATTCCTTGAGGGGAAGGAGCTTCCCGGAGTAGCCTGCCTGCTGGACGCATGATCGGCTTTCCGCTGCAAAGCGGGAAACGGCGGAAGAACCTACGCAATATTTTGCAAATATTCAAAGTTTATTTGCAAATGGGGGGTGATGAAAGAATACAATAGGTTACATAACATTTCTGCGCAACTTACCGGAATAAGAAGAAATGTATCTAGAAAGGAGAGATGGGCTAACACTGCTGGGGGGTACGTGTTAGACCGGATAGGACAGGTATGAACAGGAAGTACAGAAAAGCGATTATTGCTGGCAACTGGAAGATGAACATGACGGCCAGCGAGGTAAGACCGTACATTGAGGAACTGCGAAGCTTAATGCCGCGGACCAAAACCTGCGAAACGGTGCTGTGTGTACCGTCGCTCTTGCTGCCCGCTCTTTTGAAGGCAACAAAGGAAAGCCGGATTGCCGCCGGCGGCGAGGACGTTTCAAGCCATGAAAGCGGCGCCTATACGGGAGAAGTTTCCGCCGCCATGCTGAGCGATCTAGGGGTCAAATACTGCATTGTAGGACACTCGGAGCGTCGGCAGTACCACCAGGAGTCCGATGCGCTCGTAAATGCGAAGATACGCCAGCTGGTTGCCCACAGCATTAACCCGATTATCTGCGTCGGAGAAACGCTTGAGCAGCGGGAAGCCGGCCTGACAATGGACCGCATTGCCTATGAGGTAAAATCCGCCCTGTACGGCATGGAGGATCTGCGGCTGCGCCACTGCGTCATTGCATATGAGCCAATCTGGGCGATCGGAACGGGCAGAACCGCCACGGCGGAACAGGCGGAGGAAGTCTGCTGCGGTATCCGGACGCTGATTCGCAGCATGTTTGGCGCACGACAGGCACGTGCCCTGAGCATTCTGTACGGCGGCAGCATGAATGCGGAAAACGCGGAGGAACTTCTTGCCCAGCCGGATGTAGACGGTGGATTAATCGGAGGCGCCAGTCTGAAACCGGCGGAATTTTCCAAAATATTAAAGGCAACGGATCAGGGGCAGTGAGATGGAAAAAAATTGCCTGCTTCTGATTCTGGACGGTTTCGGCATCGGCGAACCGGATGCTGCAAGAAACGCCATTGCGGCAGCGAACACACCCAATTTGGATCGGATCTTTGCGGAAAATCCTCATGCCAGGCTTCAGGCCTCTGGAATGGCAGTAGGGCTTCCGGAAGGACAGATGGGAAATTCCGAAGTCGGACACATGAATATCGGCTCCGGCCGTGTAGTTCTGCAGGATCTGCCGAAAATCAACCGGGAAATCGAGACAGGCTCTTTTTTTGAAAACAAATCGTACCGGGCCGCTGTACAGGCTGCATGCCGCCCGGGACATGCGCTGCACATACTTGGGCTTCTTTCCGACGGCGGAGTACACAGCCATATTCAGCATATTTTTGCCATGCTGGATATGGCTGAAAAAATGGGCGCACCGCGGGTATATGTCCACTGCTTCCTCGATGGTAGAGATGTCGCGCCGACCAGCGGTGCAGCATTTGTGGAAAGCCTGCAGAAAAAGTGCGAAGCTCTGGGCAACGCACGGATCGCCACAATCAGCGGGCGCTTTTACGCTATGGACAGGGATCGCCGCTGGGAGCGCGTCGAGAAGGCTTACCGCGCGATGGTGTGCGGGGAAGGTCCGCAGGATCCTGACCCCGTGCATGCGGTCCGGCAAAGCTATGAAGCCGGCATCACGGATGAATTCGTAGTTCCCACGGTGATTTGCCCGCAGGGGGCTATCAATTGCGATGACAGCGTCATCTTTATGAACTTCCGGCCGGATCGCGCACGGGAAATTACATGGGCGCTGAACAACCCGGACTTTGACGGATTTCTCCGATCGAAATCCGTATATCCGCTTCACTACGTCTGCACGGCGCAGTATGATGAGAATTTAACCCTTCCGGTGGCATATCCTCCGGAGACAATACAGAATACGCTGGGAGCCTATCTCAGTGGCTTCGGATGCCGGCAGCTTCGCGTTGCGGAAACGGAGAAGTATGCGCATGTCACATTCTTCTTCAACGGAGGAATTGAGGAGCCATATCCGGGAGAGGATCGCTGCCTGATCCCGTCCCCGAAGCAGTTCCCTACATATGATCTGATTCCGGAAATGAGTGCAAGACCGGTCTGCCAAAAGGTTCTGGAGACGCTTCGCGAGGGCGGAAGACAGCTGATTGTCTGCAATTTCGCCAATTGCGACATGGTCGGGCATACCGGTGTTTTTCAGGCTGCGGTAAAAGCGGTGGAAACAGTTGACGAATGCCTGGGCAGCATCTATGATGAACTTCGGAGGCACCCCGACTGGGTTCTTCTTCTGACAGCAGATCACGGAAACGTAGACGTAATGGTGAACAGGGACGGGAGCATCAATACGGCGCACACAACAAATCCGGTTCCCTTTGCAATTTCCGGTGCCGGACCGCTGGAACTGCGGAAGGAAGGAAAACTTGCGGATATTGCCCCTACGATTCTGGAACTCATGAATCGCGCGAAACCCGAGGAGATGACTGGAGTTTCCATGATTCGGAAATAGGAAACGCAGACGGTTCCGACGGCGGATGGAGAAAGCCTGAATCGGAAGAACCGGTATTAGGAAAGGAGTGTTCCGCATCGGCTCAGATGCGGAAGAAGTGCCATGCATAGCGAAACAAAAATTGCAGGAATTCATGCAAGAGAGATTTTAGATTCTCGCGGAAACCCGACGGTAGAGGCGGATGTGGAACTGGAAAACGGAATTCTTGGACGGGCTGCGGTGCCCTCCGGAGCCTCCACCGGCATGTATGAAGCGTGCGAGCTGCGGGATGCGGACCCAAAGTGCTACGGCGGTAAAAGCGTTCGGAAGGCTGTCCGCAACGTCAATACGGAAATAGCGCAGGCCCTCGCGGGAGAGGAGGTCTTCAACCAGCGCGGCATCGATCATGCCATGATTGAGCTGGATGCGACGCCGAATAAGACGCGCCTTGGCGCAAATGCGATGCTCGCGGTCTCTCTGGCATGCGCCCGTGCTGCGGCGCAGGCATCCCGACAGCCTCTCTATCGCTATCTTGGCGGCGCAGCAGCCAATATCATGCCGGTTCCCATGATGAATGTCCTCAACGGCGGTGCGCATGCACCGGGATCCAATGTGGATATCCAGGAGTTTATGATTGTTCCAGTCGGCGCGGAAAACTGGAGCGAAGCACTCCGCATGTGCGCTGAAGTCTATCATGAACTGAAAAACACCTTAAAGAAAATGGGAAGTCCTGCAAACGGCGTAGGAGATGAAGGAGGTTACGCTCCGAATCTTGAAAGTGACGAAGATGCCTTGAAGGCATTGATGCGGGCTGTCGAGGATACCGGATATAAGCCCGGCGAGGACTTCCTTTTTGCAATTGACGGCGCGGTTTCCGACTGGTACGACGAGGCGGAGAAGGTCTACCATCTTCCAAAACGCGGCATAACGATGACAAGTCAGGAAATGATTTCCATGTGGACGGGCCTTGTGGATCGTTATCCGATTATTTCTCTGGAGGACGGCCTGGGAGAAAATGACTGGGACGGCTGGCAGAAGATGAGTGACGCGCTGGGCCGCCGGGTTCAGCTGGTCGGAGACGATCTGTTCGTAACAAATACGAAGCGGATTGCGCAGGGAATCGAGCTGCAAGCCGCAAATTCCGTTCTTATCAAGCTTAATCAGATCGGCACATTGACGGAAACGCTGGACGCAATTCAGATGGCGCACCGGGCGGGATGGACAGCGGTCCTGTCTCATCGGTCAGGAGAAACGGAAGATACCGTGATTGCAGACCTCTCTGTGGCGGTGAATGCAGGCCAGATCAAAACAGGAGCACCCTGCAGGACGGAAAGAGTGGCAAAGTATAATCAGCTTTTGCGGATAGAAGAAGAACTGGACTCGGCATACCTTGGAAAGGGCGCGTTCTGGAGCATACGCTGATTGAAAGCCCGAAATGAGCTTTTCGATGCCTGCCGAAATTTACGGCAGGCATTTCTGCCTTGCGGCCTTCCGCAGCGCCCACGGCAGGGCATGAAGCGCAGCTTGCGGAAACGTGAAATTTCCCTTTTTGGCTTATTGACAACTATTCGCAACGCTGATATAATACAAAACGCTCTCGAGGCGGAATAGCTCAGTTGGCTAGAGCATTCGGTTCATACCCGAAGTGTCCCCGGTTCAAATCCAGGTTCCGCTACCAGTTTCGCGCCGGATGTCGTTCGGCATCCGGCGTGAATATTGTCCATATAACTTTCGGCCCGGTGGTCAAGCGGCTAAGACACCGCCCCTTCACGGCGGTAACACGAGTTCGATTCTCGTCCGGGTCACCACACAAACCTGCAGATTTCTGCCAAATCTGCGGGTTTTTCTTTCCCACCTCCGGCTGTAGTAGCGGATGCAGCGAAAACCTGCCGGATGCCCGTCTGCCGCGGTTTACACTCACTTGCCGCTGTGATAGAATCAATCCTTGGTGTTAACAATGTATGAAAAATTAAAGCAACTGTACAACCGCTATCTAGAAATTGTCCGCCGCATGGAGCAAAGCGAGACCTACTCCAATGCGGAGGCATACGCACACCTTGCACGGGAGAAGAGCGAACTGGATCCGTTGATGGAAAAGTATCTTGCCTATCAAAAAATTCAGGACGAGCTTCAGCAGGCGGAAGAACTTCTTTCAGACCCCGAGATGAGCGAGTTTGCGCGGGAAGAAAGGGAAAGACTGCAACAGTCTGCGATCCAAACGGAGCGGGAATTGAAGCTTCTGCTGCTTCCGAAGGATGCAAACGACGAACGCAATGTCATCATGGAAATCCGCGCCGGTGTGGGTGGCGAAGAGGGGACTCTTTTTGCTAGAGATCTTTTCAGAATGTATACCATGTATGCTTCATCCAAAGGCTGGCAGGTCGAAGTGGCGAATTCCAATGTAACCGAGCTTGGGGGCATCAAGGAAGTCAGCCTTCTTGTGATTGGACAGGGAGTGTGGTCCAGGCTGAAATTCGAAGCCGGGGGACACCGAGTGCAGCGCGTTCCGATCACGGAGTCCGGAGGCCGAATCCACACCTCCGCGGCTACGGTGGCTGTACTGCCGGAAATGGGCGAAATAGACTTTCATATTGATCCGAAAGATCTGCGCATTGATACCTACCGATCCTCTGGAGCGGGGGGTCAGCACATTAATAAGACCGAAAGCGCAATCCGAATCACGCACATTCCGACCGGAACGGTCGTGGAATGCCAGGACGAGCGGAGCCAGTATAAAAACAAGGATCGCGCCATGAGCATACTTCGCTCGAGACTGTACGAAGCGGAGCAGGCGAAGCGGGACGCGGCGGTTGCCGCGGAGCGTAAGAGCCAAATTGGGTCGGGAGACCGCTCGGAGCGCATTCGCACGTATAATTTTCCACAGAACCGCGTGACGGACCATCGTCTGCACGGTGAAGTGCGCAGTTTCAATATTGAAGCAGTGATGAACGGGGACCTGGATCCGATCATTGACGCACTTACTGCGCAGCAGCAGGCAGAGCAGCTGGAGAAACAGGCCGAGACATTATGAAAACGGAAATCTTGACAGACAACCTTCCGCGGGCAGCGGAGATTATACGGAAGGGAGGCCTTGTTGCCGTGCCGACGGAGACCGTTTACGGCCTAGCCGGAAACGGCTTGGATGAATCGGCTGTTGAAGCAATTTACGAAGTGAAGAACAGACCTGCGGTAAAGCCGTTATCGCTCATGGTCCCAGGCCCTGAAGCCCTGGAACGCTACGGACGAAACATCCCCAAGGCTGCCTATACGCTAGCCCGCTGCTTCTGGCCCGGTCCTCTCACAATCGTTGTCGAGGCAAAGCAGGAAATCCCCGGGATTGTCCGTGCCGGGGGAAGCACAATCGGCCTTCGCTGCCCTGACCATGAAAAAACGCTGGGTCTTCTCCGAATGGCAGATCGGCCACTCGCTGCCCCTTCGGCAAACCCTTCGGGCTTTCCGAGTCCCAAAACGGCGCAGCAGGTGAAAAACTATTTCGACGGTAAAATCGACGCAATTCTTGACGGCGGACCATGCGGCATCGGCCGGGAATCGACTATTGTCAGCGTTGCGGAAAAGCCGTACCGGATTCTTCGGCAGGGCGCACTTCCCGCCGCCGCGATTCGAAGAGCACTGGCGGCGGATCTGAAAGTCATCGGCATAATCGGTGGAAGCGGCGTTGGAAAAACAACGGCTTTGTCATCGCTAATGGACTTGGGAACCTACGGCATCGACTGCGACGCACTGTACCACCAGATGCTCGAGGAAGATGCGGAACTTCTTTCTGCATTGAAAGGCGCATTTCCGGAAACGGTGCGGGGCGGAAAACTTGACCGCGGCGCGCTGGGAAGTCTCGTCTTTTCGGATGCGGATGCACTGGAGAAGCTCAACCGAACGGTCCGACCTTTCCTTAAGGAAAAACTCCATGAAAAGCTGGAGGATGCGGCTATGGCCGGGTATACGGCGGCAGCGCTGGACGCAGCTGCCTTTTCCGAAGAAGAGCTGAAGGAGTTCTGCACGGCAACCGTCTGCATCGCGGCTCCTTTGGAAAGCAGAATCGAACGGGTCATCCGAAGAGACGGAATCAGCCGGGAAAAAGCGGAGCTGCGCATCCGGGCGCAGGCCTCGGAAGAGGAATACCTTCGGCAATGTCAGACAGTAATACGAAACGACGGAAATCCGGAGGATTTTCGGCGTCAATGCGATAAAACATTCAAGGAGGTTCTGGGCATATGAACAAAGAGGAAGAAACAAAAGTGAGAGAGGCGCTGTTATCGAAGACAAAAAACGGCTATGATCGGATGAGCCGGGAGGACCATCTTGCAATGGAGAAGTATTGCAAGGAATATATGAAGTTCCTGAACGAAGCACGTATGGAACGGGAAGCGGTCCGGTATGCGATTCAGATGGCCGAAGAGAAGGGATTTTTGCCCTATCGGCAGGGAATGCCTCTGCAGCCGGGAAGCCGGGTCTACTTCAATAATCGCGGCAAGAGCCTGATTCTGGCGGTTCTTGGAAAGCAGCCTCTTTCGGAAGGCGCAGTGATTGCGGGAGCCCATGTAGATTCTCCGCGCCTCGACCTTAAGCAGAAACCCCTTCGCGAAAGCGATGAACTTGCCTATTTCAAGACCCATTATTATGGAGGAATTAAAAAATATCAGTGGACAGCGATTCCCCTGGAACTGCACGGCGTTGTCGCCTTAAAGGACGGAACGGTGGAGAATGTCGTGATCGGACGGGAAAAGGACGATCCCCGCTTTGTCGTTACCGATCTGCTCCCGCATCTGGCGCAGAAACAGATGACGCAAAGCCTGGCAGAAGGCGTCAACGGCGAAGCGCTTCAAATTCTGATCGGAAGCACACCCTATGCGGACAATGGGGAAGATCGTGTTAAACTTGCCGTCATGAGCATATTGCATGAACGTTACGGAATAACGGAAGAGGATTTTCAATCGGCCGAGCTTGCGGCTGTGCCGGCGTTTGACGTGACGGAAATCGGGCTGGATCGCTCTATGATTGGAGGCTACGGCCACGATGATCGCGTCTGCGCCTATGCGGAACTGAAAGCCATTCTGGATGTGGAAAAGATTCCGAAAAAAACTTGCGTCTGTATCCTGGCGGATAAGGAAGAGACAGGCTCCGACGGCGTGACCGGAATGCAGAGCCAGGCCTTTGATGACTTTATGGAAGACCTCTGCGCGGAGCAGACAACGGAACTTCGCCGCTGCTTTGAAAAGAGCTTCTGCCTTTCCGCTGATGTAACGGCGGCATATGACCCCAACTACGCCGATGTATATGACAAGAGCAATGAAGCCCGAATAAACTACGGCATTGGAATCTGCAAGTTTACCGGTGCCCGTGGAAAATCCGGCACCAGCGACGCTTCCGCCGAGCTTGTTGCCTATGTACGTCGGGTCTTTGATGACGGCAAGGTCCTATGGCAGCTCAGCGAAATGGGCAAGGTTGATCAGGGAGGCGGCGGGACGATAGCCAAATATATGGCCAACCGAAATATTGATACAATTGACGCCGGCGTTCCGGTTCTCAGCATGCACGCTCCCTTTGAAGTCGTATCCAAGCTTGACTGCTATATGACATACAAAGGATGTCTCGCCGTATATAAAGACGGATACACTGCCGGCAGAAAATAACCGGCATTGCAATGGAGAGGGCCCGGCAAGAAGCCGGGCCCTCCGCTGTAATAAGTCATTCTATTAGCTTCTCACGCCTTGATCAGATGCAGCGCTTTATTGCAGCACTGCAAGGTTACGCGAGAACTGGAAACGAAGTGCTCCCCGTCAAGGGACCAGTCCAGTTTCCGCCGCTCGGATACAATATCCAGCCGATCCGTCTGAAAGAGAGTGATATAAGGATTGCCGTCATAGCGCTGGGCGAGGAGATCACGGGCAATCGTGCTTATGTCGACTAAAAGAGGCGGCTTTCGAACGAGAATAACCTCAAATTTGCCGTCCGATACGTCCGTAATGCCGTCCGGCATCCTAAAGACCCCTGCGACCGACTGTGCAGAGCAGACAGCGCCGAACAGAAAATGCGCCGCATAGATCCGCCCGTTTGCCGTGATCTGCAAAGGCTCCGAACGCATGCTGCGGGCGTACTTGACCGCATTCAGAATGTAGGCGGCATGACCCAGAATATTTTTCATGGACTGCGGCGTTTCGTAGGAGGAACTGCTGAAAAAGCCGAAGGCGGCTACGTAGGCAAAATAGCGGTTATCGATTTCTCCGAGATCGATAGGATGCACCGTACCGCTGAGTATCTCTGCAGCAGCTTTCCGGGGATCCAGGCTTAAGCCATGGGTTGCCGCAAAATCATTGGTGCTGCCGCAGGGAATATAGCCCAATGGCACGGACTGATGCGTTTTCATAAGACCATTGATGACTTCATGGAGCGTACCGTCTCCGCCGACGCAGACGACCCGGTCATAGCGGCCGGCGTAATTTTCGGCGTAAATGGCGGCATCCCCTCTTTTTCCCGTACTCATAGCCGTTACCCTGCAGCCGCCGCATTCAAAATCACTGATCACGTCGACGAGCTGCCGGTTTGCGGCTTGTGTCCCGGAAACCGGATTGATAATAAGAAGCAGATTCGTTTTTGAGAATTCCGACATGCTTTCAACCTCCGAAGGACAAAAAAGGAAAATCCTTACAGTGCGTGGCAGAGAAATAGGATGAACCATGCGGACGGAATGGAGAAGAGTAGACTGTCCGCACGATCCATCATTCCGCCATGACCGGGAATAAGATTCGAATAATCTTTGATGCCGACCATCCTTTTAAATAAGGAAGCGGCGAGGTCGCCGTACTGACCGACGGACGAGCAGATCAGCGAGGCTAGCAGGCAGATCCATAAAGCAACCGAGTGCCCTAGCCATCGGAGCAGGAAATAGGAAGCCAGCCCGGCAAGCAGGGAGGATATTGCACCGCAGATGGTTCCTTCGACAGTTTTATTCGGACTGGTATAAGGGGCAAGCTTATGCTTACCGAACCACTTTCCGCCGAACATTGCAAAGGAATCACAGGTCCAGGTGGCAAGGCAGGCAAGGATCATCACAGAATACCAATGCTCGGTAATGCCGATGGCGGCGATCAGAAGCAGAAGAAACAGCGGATAGACCAGAATGGAAAGGGAAGCTTCCGCACCGCGCCCGTAAATGGTATGATTGGCAATTGCCGCAGCAAAAATCCACACGATAGCAAAAAAGCCCGCAGCCAAATAGTAAGCCGGATGAATTTCCATGTGCACGTCCAGAACCAGGAGGATGGACCAGGCAATCGGGAAGAAGTACAGGGGAAGCTTCGTGCAGTGAACATCTTCCAAGGAGTAGACATGCACAAGCTCCCGGATGCAAAGAATTGCAACCGCAAGGAAAAACGCAATTCTCGTGTATACCGATATAAGCATGCAGACGAGAACGATAGCGACCATGATAATGGCAGACAGGACTCTTTGCTTCACTTTAACACATCCTCTGTATACGTGATAAAAGTCGGAAACGGCGGCGTGATTGATGCGTCCGCTTCGGGAAAAGGCGCCCGTTTCCTCCGAAGTGCGAAAAATTTTTAAAATAAAAAAGGCGAAAAATATCCATAGATGATTATATAAGGAATTCAGGGAATGTCAAAAGACAGAGCGCGGAAATTGACGCTACGCAGGCGCTGACTGTGCGAAAAAAACGTCGTGCAGGCGATCGGAGCTTTGATGCGGTTCAGCGCGATTGCTGCCTGGGATGCATTGTCGGAAAGGGCATTCTGTGTTACAATATATAAACTTGTTTACATAAGAGAATTCCGCTCCGGCAGTTCGCCTGAGAGGAGTGCACATGGCAGCGATTCAGGCGGCAGCTGCCGAACCGAGCGCCGCAAAAGCCGCAGCGGCTTGGGAGACAGATATGTCTATATGGAATGCCATTATTCTGGGACTTGTGCAGGGAATAGCGGAATTTCTTCCGATCTCAAGCTCCGGACACCTTGCCATCCTGCAGAACCTGATGGGACTGAAAACCGCGGAGGGCGGAGGATATGTATTTTTCGACGTCCTTCTCCACCTCGGGACCTTGATTTCCATCTGCATTGTATACTGGTCCGAGATTGTTTCTATGGTCCGTGAAACAGTTCTGTTTTTCAAACGCAGCAGCACACCGGAGCAGAAAGAGCATCTTCCCGCAGCGCGGGAGCTTCTGATGATCGTCATTGCAACGCTTCCGCTGTTTCTGATTCTGCCTGTGAAGGATAAAATCGAAGGCCTTTACTATAATACCCTCTTCGTGGGGTGCGCTCTGATTGCGACCGGCGCTATTCTGTTTTTCTCCGATCGGCGAAAAGCGCCCGGAAAGAAGGGAGCCCGTTCCATGACCGTGTGGGATGCGGTCCTTATAGGATGCTGCCAGGCTGTTGCGACAGCCCCGGGAATTTCCCGGTCCGGCACGACGATCGCCGGCGGGCTGGTCCGCGGGCTAAACAGAAGTTTCGCGGTGAATTTTTCTTTCCTGATGTCTGTGCCGGCTGTGCTGGGGGCGAATATTCTCAGCCTCCACGACGCATTGAAGGTGGGAATAAATGCAGCCGAGGTTCCTGCGTATCTTGTCGGCATGGCAGTGGCAATGGTTGCAGGCGTTTTTGCGATCCGTATTGTAAAGAAGATAACCTCCGAAGGAAAATTCGGAAACTTTGCGTACTACTGCTGGGCAGTAGGCCTTCTGAGCGTCATTCTTTCCTTGGTCCTCTAAGAAAGCGGCGGCGGAAGAAGGACGCATTCGGATTTTATTTGTAAGGAGTATATATGGCAACCACTTCCGGTAAAAAGAAAAATGGCAGAAGCTCCGGAACCGGACGATCGAACTCGAACCAGAGCGCATCGCGCGGTCCGGCGCGGGCGCAGAGAAACGGCGCTTCTTCTCGGTATATTGTCGGTGCGATCCTTGGCATCGTGGGGCTTCTGTCCGTCATTACCTATTTTCATACCAGTGCGATTGTTATCAACTGGCTTCGCCGGATCATCGGAGGACTTTTCGGATGGGGCTACTATCTAGTCCCGCCAGCGCTTCTGATGTCGGCATATCTCCTCCAGATCTATCATAAGGGACCAATCGGAGGCCGTCTTACCTGCACCCTTCTTGTACCGCTCTTTTTCGGCGCATTGACCGAAATGCTCTTTTCCAGTGTTGATCTGAGCACCGTCGGCGGATTCAGCGCGATTGTATCGCTTTTATATTCCGAGGGACAGCAGCTCATCTTCGGCGGTGTGCTGTCCGGCCTTCTGTCTTATTTTATGGTAATTACCATCAGCGTCTATGCAGGAGCTCCGATCCTGATCCTTGCCTTCCTGTACTGCCTGCTGATGACCGTTAATGTTACTCCTTCGAAGATCAATGTATGGCTTCAGAACACATCGGAAAAAACGGAAGCCCGAGCACAGGAGCGTAAAATTCGAAAAGCGGAAATCGTAGCAGAGCGGGAGAAGCAGACTGCGGAGGAAAAGCAGGCGCGCATTGCTGCACAGGAGGAAGAGCAGAAGAGGGCAGCCGAAAGCGCCCCTTCCTCCGATGAAGGAAAACCTGAATCGAAAACGGCAAACCCTATGCCTCCTATTGAGACAATAGAGACGCCGGTTCTGGCGGAACACCCTGGGGAAGAGAAAAAGCAGGATGCGAAGGCTCCCATGCCGGAGATTACCCTGATTCAGGATTTTAATAAAGATTATGATATCCCGGTTGAGGAACAAGCGAAGAAAGCGTCTTCTTCCGGGCCGGAACCGGTATTCCCTGCGGGGCAGGCTTCGAACGTAGAGCTGTCTGAAGTTCCCAAACTTGCTGCCGGTGACCTGGATCTTCCAGTCCGGGATGCAAAGCCGGACAAAGCTCTCACAGCAGAGCCGGCTGGAAATGCGCAGAAGGCCGCTGCTCCTTCGGCTGCGGCTTTCCGATCGAAAGAGGAAGAATATGCTTTTCCGCCGCTGGATCTCCTTCGGAAAGGCCCGGCGCCGGATCCGAATGCCGCGGGAAATATGGAAGAAAAAAAGCAGATTCTTGTCAGTACGATAGAAAGCTTCGGCGTAGGGGCAGATCTTACGGACATTACCGTAGGACCTACGGTTACCCGCTATGATTTTGAACTGCAGCGCGGCGTAAAGCTTTCCAAGTTCACAAGCCTTTCCAACGATATTGCGCTTGCTCTGGGGGCGCCCAGCGCGCGAATCGCGCCGATCCCGAATAAGATTTCAACGGTTGGGGTGGAAGTCCCGAACGCAAAAAACCAGCCGGTTTATCTCCGGGATCTGCTGGATACGGACAGGTTTCGGCAGTCAAAGTCAAAGCTGTCCTTTGCGCTCGGAAAGAATATCAGCGGAGAAACCATCATCGGAGATATTGCAAAGCTTCCGCACCTGCTGATTGCCGGAACAACGGGCTCCGGAAAATCGGTCTGCATGAACTCGCTTATTATTAGTCTCCTTTACAAAGCAAGACCCGACGAAGTCAAGCTTATCATGATCGATCCGAAGATGGTGGAGCTGGGCGTATACAACGGCATTCCGCATCTTTACGTTCCGGTAGTTACAGATCCCAAAAAGGCTACAGGCGCTCTGCAGTGGTCCGTGGTTGAAATGCTGAAGCGGTATACGCTGTTTTCCGAAGACCGTGTACGGGACCTGAAGGGATATAATGCAAACCGCCGGGAGAAAGGGGAGCAGATCCTTCCGCAGGTGGTCATCGTCATAGACGAGCTGGCGGATCTCATGATGGCGGCTTCCAAGGACGTTGAAAACAGTATCGTAAGAATCGCACAGATGGGACGCGCAGCCGGCATGCACCTTGTTATCGCAACGCAAAGGCCTTCCGCGGATGTCATTACCGGGCTTATGAAAGCCAATATCCCAAGCCGCATCGCTTTTGCCGTGTCATCCGCTATGGAAAGCCGAATTATTCTGGACCAGAGCGGGGCGGAAATGCTGATCGGAATGGGTGATATGCTGTACTGCCCCATTGGGATTTCAAAACCGACACGCATTCAAGGCTCCTTCGTTTCCGATGAGGAAAGGGAACAGGTGATAGAGTTCATAAAAGAACACTGCGCGGTGGAAGAGCAGGCTGATTACAGCGAAGAGATCGCAAGCTATATGGAAAAGGCTTCGGAAGAAACGAACGGGAATAAGCAGGAGGCGGAAGCTGCAGGAACAGGTGCTTCGGATGCGCTGAGCAGATATGATGAGCTCCTTCCGCAAGCCGTAGACGTTATTTTTGACTCGAAGCAGGCTTCTGTATCAATGCTGCAGAGGAGACTGAAGCTTGGGTATTCCAGAGCAGCGCGTATTGTAGACCAGCTGGAAGAACTGGGAGTCGTCGGCCCGTTTGAAGGATCCAAGCCCAGGCAGATACTCATTACCAGGGAACAGTGGCAGGAAATGCAGATGCTGCAGGGGACGGCGCCGACGGAGCAGCTGGCGGACCTGCCGGAGGACCTGTCCGATATCCCCGATGAGGAGAACGACGGGGAGGAAGACGATGACTGAGCGGGACGAGATTCGCCCCGCTTTTTCAGATTTCCTGCGGTGGCGGCTGCAGAGTTGAGGAGGGTTCGATTGAGAGAGGATTATTTAAATCCGCAGATGAATACAGAAAAGGTTCGGAATCTGAGCCTTCTGGCGCTGGCTCATGTTGGCGACGGCGTCTACGAGCTTCTGATTCGGACCTATCTTGCAGAAAAGGGCCTGTGCACGGCGCAGGATCTTCATGAACATCGCATTCGGCTGGTAAATGCAGCCGCACAAGCCAATGCGGCACACGAGATTCTGGATGAACTTACGGAAGAGGAACGGAATGTCTTCCGGAGAGGCCGAAATGCCCATGTAAGCGGAACACCGCCTCATGCAGATCCGGCGCAATACCACGAAGCTACAGGACTGGAAGCTCTGTTCGGATACCTCTATCTGCTGGGAAGACACGAGCGCCTCAATGCACTTTTTCAGAAAATAATGGAGATGGACCATGCCACTTGACGCACCGGTTATCTATGCGCTGCTGCGGGAACTGAAGCCTCAGCTGGAAGGCGGCCGCATAGACAGAATTCAAATGCCGGAAAAGAATGTTCTGATTTTCAGCCTGCGATGCTCCGGGAAAAACCGCAGGCTTCTGGTATCGTCAAACGTCGGAACGGCAAGAATGCATCTTACGGACAGAAGCTATGAAAATCCGCAGGAACCTCCTATGTTCTGCATGCTTCTGCGGAAATATCTGAACGGTGCCATTCTGAGCAGCATGGAACAGCCGGCATTTGATCGGATATGCATCCTGCATTTCTCAACGCGGGATGAACTGGGAGCAGTCTCCCAAGCGAAGCTCGCAATCGAAATGATGAGCCGTTTTCCGAACCTTGTTCTTATCAATTCGCAGGGAAATATTCTTGATTGCCTCCGAAGAACGGAACTGACCGAAAAAGGCAGCCGAGCGCTTCTCCCGGGCATGCTGTATCAGGTGCCTCCAAGGCAGAACAAAGTAAATTTTTTAACCTGCGCAGAGGGGGACATCCCCCGAGTTTGGATCCAGGCACCCGACGCAGCGAGTTTGGAGGAAAAGATTCTCCGCACGTTTTCCGGACTGTCGCCTCTGACTGCACGAGAACTTGTCTACCGTTGCCACGGAGATGACTCCAGCCTCCCGGATGCTCTGGAGGCGCTTCGGGAAACCGTATTGCAGGGCGGAGATGAGCCGGTGCTTCTCTGCCGGGATGGAAAGCCTTTCGACTTCAGTTTCTTCCGTATCAGTCAGTATCAGGACTCGGCGGAAATAATACCTTGCAGCTCCTATTCCGAGATGCTGGACACCTTCTACTCCGAAAGAGAGCGGCAGGAAGAACTGAAGCGGCGCGCAAAGAGCCTCAGCAGCAACATTAAAACGGCCCGGAATCGAACCGCGCGTAAGCTTGCAGCCCGAAGACAGGAACTGGAAAAGGCGGAAGATCGGGAAGCGGTACGGCGCAGAGCAGATTTGATCAAAGCAAACCTTTACCGCTTGAAACGGGGAATGGAAAACTTTACATGCGAGGACTTCTACGATCCATCCTGTCAAGAAGTCGTGATTCCCCTGGATCCGCTTCAGTCCCCACAGCAGAATGCGGAAAAACTCTATAGAAAATATACGAAGCTGAAGACCGCGGAACAGCACCTGCATGTCCTTATTGCAGAAAATGAGCAGCAGCTCAATTATTTGGAAAGCGTTCTCAGCGAAATCGATATGGCAGAATCGGCATCGGAGCTGCAGGCCATTCGGCAGGAACTTCAGAACGCGGGATATCTTCGGCAGAAAAAGGAATCTCGAAAGGAGCGTCCAATGCGATCAGCCCCCTACGCATTCCGTACGACCGATGGGTTTGAAGTTTTGGTCGGGCGGAATAATGCCATGAATGACAGCCTGACACAGCATACAGCCCGACGTACAGATTACTGGCTGCATGCGCAGAAGATTCATGGGAGCCATGTTATTCTTCGATGTGAAGGCAGAGAACCGACGGAAACGGCACTGCGGGAGGCTGCGGAACTTGCTGCTTATTATTCACAGGCCCGGAATTCCGGAAAAATACCGGTGGACTACACGATGGTTCGGAACGTGAAAAAGCCGGGCGGTTCGCTGCCAGGCTTTGTAACTTATGAAAAATACAAAACCGTCTACGCGGATAGCGGAGGCGGCGGAATAGAGAAAAGGAAAGAAAAAGAAAGCGGCTCCAGGAATCAATAGGCGTCTAACCGAACTTGCGGAGAAAGACCGCCTGATATTATTTTTCCCGCATTGCCTCCATCACGCCTTCGGCGGAAAATATTCAGGCTGTGCAGGAAAATTCTACCCTGCCAATTTCCGACTTGGAAGGCGGTTCTATTGCGCGAAAAGAAGATCCTCGGAATTATTTCCCGCGCCCGGAAGCAAACTGCGGGACAGCGGATTGCCGGAGTCTGCGGCGGGAGGTTTCACGGCACCGATGCAGTTCCAACTGAATCACGCTGAAGAAAAAGAGCGCGCACAGAAGGAAAACGATATAGCACGGTACATAGGAGCCGCCGCTGCGATCGGCAAGCAGTCCCGGCAGCGGAGAAAACAGGAGACTTCCTGCCGAGTAAAGAAGCTGGAAAATCTGGTTGGTTCGTTCAAACTGGTACTCGCCTGAAAGCTCCTTTGCCCATATTGTAAGCCCGGTCGCCGTCATGCCAAGGCCCAGGGAAAATAGGCCTGTTGCTGTAAACAGCAGAATCATGCTTCCCTTGATGTAAGGCGTAAGACCGAGTCCAGAGACAAGGAAAACGAAAAATATCCAGTTGCATATATGTACCGGAAGACGGCTTGACAAAAAGCCATAAAGATATTTGCTCAGCATGATGCACACGCCGGTGAAAGTCAGCATCAGAGAAATGACACGGGTATCAAATCCTTCCCCGGAAGCAAGAACGGAAAGATTGGAGTATGCGACATTGGTCACGGCACCGACAGCAAGAACCATGGGGATAAGAAGAAGCCACTGCTCCTTTCGGAGCGTCCGCGGCGTTTTCGCCGGACATTTCTTCCGATTTGCGGCAGCAGCTCCGTAGGCGGTGCAGCCCATGCATTCGGGCGATTCCCGCAGCAGAATCCAGCAGATGCAAATAAGGACGGCAATGACAGCCGCTTCCCCGAGGAAGGTGGCGGAAAGACCGAAGCGGGCGATGCAGGAAGAGAGAAGTGAAGGAATTCCCAGCGTGGATAACCCCGTAGAAGCTCCGCAGATCCCGAACGCGAGGGCATATTTCTCGTTAAACCAGCGATGCAGCAGAATTGCCACGGGTACAATGGTTCCCAGCCCATACCCGATTCCGACGAAGAAGGATGCGGCACAGTATGCTGCATAGCGGGAAGCAAAGCCATAAACGATGAAGCCCGCAGAAAGAAGAAAACCCGCGGCAGTAACCCCATTCCGGATAGTGAAGAACCGATAGTAGCGGCTGACAAAAAGCAGAGCAAGAAGGGCAGCGAGATTGCGCAGCGTAACGAGAAATGACACCTGCGCATTTGTATAGCCGTTCAGCTGCAGGATATACGGCAGGAATATGGAGAATGCATTCACGGAAAGTCCGCTTGTGCAGAAAAGAAGCAGGGAGCAGGCAAAGCAGATAATCCATGCGTAATGCACCCGATTTGCTGTAGGCATATTCTCACCCTCCGTTCGCCGTGTATTTTAGTACGGAAGAAGGATTTTGACTAATGCCGATCTTGCAATTAAAATATAAATAACAATGCATATTTTCGAGCGAGGGTGCCGATGACGCAATTTGAAATTGAAGCTTTTCTGTCAGTGGTGCGCTGTGGGAGCATTTCCCGCGCTGCAGACGAACTGTACATTACACAGCCTGCCCTAAGCCGAAGGCTGTCTTCTCTTGAAAGAGAACTTGGATATCCGCTGATTGAACGGGAGAAAGGGCAGAGAGTGATTCGGCTGACGTCGCAGGGGCGGCGCTTTCTTCCCTGCGCGGTGCATTTTCTGGACTTGTACAGGGAAGCATCCAATCTTCAGATTAAAGGGGAAAAGCCGATTTTGCGTGTCGGAACCATCGGAAGCGTAAGTGTTTGCGTTATCGAGGAAATTCTGGGAACACTATCTCTGGAAAATAATCCCTATCACCTTGAAATTCACCAAATTCATTCCGTCGACGCGTACTTTTCCATCGCAGAAAATCGTGTGGATATCGCCTTCGTGGACAGTCTGGACAGAGAAAAACTCAACCGTTCCCGCATGGAGGCGGAGCCCGCTTTCATGGAGCCGTTCAGTTTTATCGGTGGGGAGATGTACTGCGGAAAAGAAATCATCCATCCATCGGAACTGAATCCACGCGCGGAGATAAGGCTCCCGTGGAATCACAGCTTTGACGTCTGGCACAGGCATTGGTTTGATGAATCCGTGTTTCCAAGAATTCGGATTGATCACGTAGCCCCGCTGGGAAGCCTTCTGCATGGAGACAGCTTTGCCGTTGTACCTCTGCCGCTCGCAGTGCTTTTAGAGAGACAGGGGGCGGTGCGATGCAAAATGGAAGAGGAGCCCGAAGCGGATGTCATTTTTTACGCTCATGCTTCGGAACTCGGGGAGGAACGTTCACGCTGTGCGAAGCATTTTTTATCTATGATGAAGCAGCATATTGCACGTTATGAAACCATGCAATGGCTTCTCTGAACGCAAGAAAAGAAATACCTATACAGAGCGTCGGGGCATCGGACTCCGACGCTCTGTATAGGTATTGTTACAGAAAAGCAAGCGAAGAATCACTTGCCGTATTTGTTAAGCTCCAGCCGAAACAGCGGAAACCGTGCGGCTGAAAATGTCAGGAAAGAATTTTCTCCGCAATGGAAACCGCATATCTGATGCAGTCATCGCAGGAGCAGAGAGCCTGCCCTGCTGCTCCATCCTTAATATCCTCGCAGATCAGCGCTCCGACCTGGTTTAAAAATTCATTTAGAATTTTCGTTGAAGCGGCGCGGACATCCCGGTTCTTGTTGTCCGCAAGACTGAGGACCATTTCCGCACCGCAGAGAGCGCCGCAGGGGCCTTTTCCGCAACCAAGTCCTCCGCCGAAGGCGCTACCTAAGCGCATTGCCTGCTCTTCCGTAAGACCGAGCTCCTCTTGAAAGACGCGGATCACCGCCTGACAGCAGTTGCAGGGAGAAGCTCCATGCTTAATTTGCATTGCAAGTTCCTGCTTTGTCATAAGTTTCCTCCTATTCCATGACTCATCACGCCGTAACAACGGCGCAGGCAGATAAAATTTCCCACTTACCCTGGATATATGAAATCCACCGCGAAGTGTGTGGCGGTGGATGCAGCAGCCGACGGAAATCCATCGATCTGTAAAACTCGAAATACACCTGCGCTTTGAGTCCTAGCCGCAGCCAGGTGGGTGCTCTCATCTATCTTTCTGCCTTCCCCTGCCAAAGTACTGCGTACCGAGGGCGTGACATCCGTACAGAGATCGCTTGAGCTCCCTTTAAAAATATTTGTAGGTCCAAATTGGCAGGCTAACGTACTCCGAGCACCTTCACTATAGCAGACAAGAAACCTGATTTCAATATTTTTGCGTGCAGAGTCGGCCTTTGGCTGCACCCCTGCCACGCTGCCGCTAGGAATTCGGAAATACAAGACAAAGAACGATTCAGGGAGTATAATAAAAATCCATAATTTTCAAAAAAGAGGAGGAAGACAATGTTCCGCCCGGCAGTTGATAAGGATGTTGAAGCCATTGCATCAATTTATAATGAGATTTTTGACGCGGAAGAAAAAGGCCTGCTTACCACGGGATGGATCCGCGGGATTTACCCTACACGAAAAACAGCACAGGAAGCGATAGATGCTCGGGAAATGATAGTGGAAGATATACAGGGAACTATTGTGGCAAGCGGCCGCATCAATACGAATCAGATGCCGGAATATGCAATGGTTTCCTGGAAGTATGATGCCGGGGATATGGAAGTTCTTGTTCTGCACACGCTGACAGTTTCCCGAAAAGCGGAAGGTAGAGGATACGGAACCGAGTTTATCCGCTACTATGAAAAAATGGCTGCGGAGCGGGGCGCGCCAGCCGTCCGTATAGATACGAATGCGAAAAACAGGAACGCACGCAGGCTTTACGCATATCTCGGATACCGAGAAGCGGGCGTTGTCCAGACGGTATTCAACGGTATACCCAATGTTTCTCTGGTGCTCCTTGAAAAGAAAATATTACCGTTCGATCAAAATCGATAGGAACCAGAAAATTATCCGCAGGGGTTAGGCCAGAAAGCTTCGCCTACGCACGGCATGCGGAATGATCCGGGAGGCGGTTTGCAGTGAAGAGTTATAAGGGTACCGCAATGCTTTTGCTTGCGGCGTTTATATGGGGCATGGCTTTTGCTGCGCAGGAGATCGCGGCTGAAGCTGTTTCGGCGTTTACATTCAATGCCGTTCGAAGCTATTTTGCAATTGGGTTCCTCGGAATACTTCTTGCCCTGCGCCGAAAGGGAGGGGTAGCAAGAAAAACGGAAAAGCCTACTTCGAAGACACGAAAGCGGGCATTGCTTGCCGGGCTTTTCTGCGGCCTTGCGCTTTTTGCTTCGGTCAATCTTCAGCAGACGGGTATCGCACTTTATCCGTCAGGCGCAGCGGCTTCCGGCCGTGCCGGCTTTCTCACGACAACCTATGTCGTGATTGTTGCCCTGCTTTCTTTTCTGGAAGGCAAAAAAATACGCCCGGTTACCATTGCTGCGGCGTTTGTCTGTCTTGCAGGACTTTATCTGCTATGCGTTACGAATGGATTTTCAGGGATGTATGCTGGCGACATCCTGATGCTTGGATGTGCACTTTGCTTCAGCGTGCAGATCATGCTGGTAGATCACTTTTCGGATATCGACAGCACTCTTCTCTCCCTGCTGCAGTTTTCTACCGTTGCCATATTCTCCACAGCGGGGATGCTGCTGCTAGAAAAACCGCGCCTTGCAGATATCCTTACCGTCTGGGTACCGATTGCATATGCCGGAATTTTCTCCAGTGGCGTAGCGTATACGCTGCAGATTGCGGGCCAGCGGACTACGGAACCAGCCCCTGCCTCCATTGCCATGAGCATGGAGTCCGTGTTTGCGGCCTTGGGCGGCTGGGTGCTTTTGGGGGAAACAATGAGCGGCAGAGAAATCATAGGCTGTGCTCTAGTATTTCTCGCAGTGCTGATGGCTCAGCTTCCCCCGCTCCCACAGAAAATTTCGGTCCAGAAGGATGACGTAAGACTGGAAAATCAGGAGAAAAGAAAATAGTAATGGTAAGAGAGGAGATTCTGAAATTTCTGCGGGAAGTTCCTGCAGTGGAGAAGGGCGCACTTAGGAAGAGAGTGGAATCCAAACGGTAAACGTACTGCCGGAGCCGAGTTCGCTTGTCACGGAAACACGTCCATTTTGAACCTCAGCCATCTCTTTTACCATAGAAAGCCCCAGTCCGGTTCCCCCGATCTTTCCCTCTGGATTATGCCCCTGCCAGAAGCGCTGCCAGATTTTTTCCTGATCTTCTTTTGCAATTCCGATCCCGTCATCGGCAACTTCTAAGACAGCCATGTCCTCTCTGCGTTTCAGCCGTACGGACACGTTCCCATGTTCATTGCCGTAACGATAAGCGTTCTGCAGAAGATTGATCAGGATGCGCGATGTCAGCGTCGGGTTAAAGCAGGCATTCACATTCTGCTCGATATCCAGCTTCATCTGAATTCCCCGATCCTCTTCGGGAATAAATTCATCGCAGCAGGCTTCAATGAAAGTACTTAGATTTGCATTCTGCAGGGGATAGCGATCGGTTCCCTGCTGAAGGCGGGTAGTGTCCAGCAGATCCGAGGCAAGCTGTGCCATTTTTTCACTCTGTTCTTTAATGCTTTCCAGTGCTTCCTGGTAATCTTCAGGTGCTTTAGCCTTCAGCATAGCGTGCTCGCATTCCGCCTGAATAATGGCGATCGGGGTCCGAAGCTCATGCGAGACGTCGGAGGAGAACTGTCGCTCTGCATTAAATGAAGTTTCCAGACGCTCAAACATCTGGTTGAAGGTTTTTTCAAGTCTCTTTATTTCCCTCGCCCCGGTACCGGATTCAATCCTTGCCGACAGATCATCACCGCCGGAAATGCTATCGACCTTATCCATGATTTTATCGAGAGGCTTTAAAGCAGCATTGGCTATCAGCCATCCGCCGATAAGTGCGACCAGGATCAGCACGGGAAACAGCGACCAGGTCAAAGTTACAATGGTGCTGGTAACGCTGCTTTTCACATCCGAGCGACTTTGTGAGGAGAGAATGCCGCGAACCCAGAAGGTACCGGCATACGTTGCGGTAGGCAGATCGTAGACGTAATACAATACGTTATTGATTTGAACCGTAGTGATTTGCGAAGAATGGAAGTCTTCTGCTACGGCACTCCCTTCGGGAAAGCTGCCGCGGAGTAAATTTCCCTGTGCGTCATAGTAGCTGAAATATACACCGTCCTTATACATGGAAACTTCATCCCAGTCAATGCCGTCATCATCCAAATCAAATTGATTCGCATTTCGTGTAACAGCCTTGATAAGAAAACCTTCCGGATCGTTTACGGAGCCGGCGTTTCCGAGAAAATATACGAAAAGGAGGGTAATTCCGAATTCCAGAACCATGATAATCCCGAACCACAAAGTAATCATGGAACGCATGGACATTTCCCGCTTCTGCTTTTTATTTTTTTTCGTATCAGTCATCTTTTAATATCCAGCCTACGCCCCAGACCGTATGGATAAGCTTCTTGTCGTAACCTGTATCCATTTTTTTACGCAGATAGCCTATATATACATCGATAACGTTGCTGGCTCCTTCATAATCAAAATTATATAAGCTGTTTTCAATCATTTCTCTCGTTAGCACAACGCCTTTATTGCGCATCATATACTCGAGAAGAGCGTATTCTCTTCGGGTCAGCTCAATGACCTGGCCTGCCCGCTTTACGACTTTACTTGCCGTATCCAGCTCAAGATCCGCAGCCGTATAGACGCTTGACTTATTTTCAGAATATTTCCGCATGATCGCGCGAACTGCAGCGATCAGCTCCCGAAAACTGAAAGGCTTTACCATATAGTAGTCGCCTCCACTTTCGAGTCCGGTGACGCGGTCATCAATACTGTCTTTTGCCGTTAAAAAAAGAACGGGTGTAGTTTTTCCTTCCGCACGCATAGTCCGTACGGCGTCTAGGCCGTTCATCTCCGGCATCATAACATCCATAATTATGGCGTCATAATCCGCAGAACGAACATATTCAAGGGCGTCCGCTCCGCTATAACAGCTGTCTACGGTAAAGCCTTCATCTTCCATCATGTCGCGGATGAGCCGGTTCAGCCTCTTTTCATCTTCTGCGATTAGTAATCTCAAAGTGACATCCTTTCTGTTCACGGAATTTTTCTGCGTGAAGTTTCGGAATTCATGATCCGATTATACATGAATCTGCCGTGATTTCCAAAGCGAACGGAATACAGCCGGGGCCCTAGGTAGAGAAAGCGGCAGACCTTTATTAGATGAAAGACCTGCCGCACGATAAGGGGAGTTGGGTTATTCTTCAAATGGAGTATCAGACAAGACTGTTCTGTTTACCCGTTCGCAAAATGCCTGCAGAAAAGAATCTTTGCATTGCTTCCGTCAACAAGACCGCGAACGGTGCTTAAATTCGTGCGGATGGAAACGTCGATAATGTCGGAATCACAGGTGCACTGCGCCTGCTTGATTTCCTCCTGCTGCAGGCCTGCTTTCAGCCGGATAATATCGACTGCAGCCTTTTTCGTAATAACTCTCATAATATCTCTCCTTATACTGCTGGGGGGTTCCTACAATAAGAATTCTATTCGAAAATATTAAGAAATTGCTGAGAATTCTTAATAATTCCCTTAATAGTTGACGGCCTGCAAGGGAAGATTGCTACGGATGTAGATTGCGTTGCCCAGATAGGCTGGACGAACGGGGTAGACCAGAAGGCCCAGGGTCATTCTTGTATCCGGGTTCAGGTAGCTTTCCACTTCCTGACAATCTGTTTTCAGAAAGACATGAATTAGACCATCGGATGTTACGCTACAGCGGGAAAGTTTGACTTCCGTAGGGCGAATATTTGCTTCTTTCGTGACGATGCCAACAGCTGTTTTGGCGGACAGCCTTGTGCTGCGGACAGAATGAATGGAATTAGACATATTGTGCTCCTTTCATTAATATGCTGAAAGCCTTTCCTTCGTTTCGTCAGTTGAGCAATTGTCTTTAATATTCATCGTCTTGCAAAGCACCGGGGAAGGTGCGCAAGACGGCTGTGGAGAAAATTCTATTTA
>OMTF01000038.1 GCA_900313925.1 uncultured Eubacteriales bacterium
ATAGTTATGTGCTCCTTCTTCTTGTGAGGTTTTTACACAGGAAAACCTACTTGAATTTAATAATCTCGATTAGCCGGATCGCTATCAACTATAAATTCACAAATTTCATCTCGACCATCGCAATCAATAATCTGTATTATTAATGTGCAACCCACATTTTAAACAGATCCGTATTATGAGTTCTAAAGTCTCGTGATAGCATCCCCTTATATAATCCTGTGCAAAAATTGTTGCAAGCGTTTTCTTTGATGTGCCTAAATCAATTTTCACATCTGCAAGAATTGCTGTGGCTTTACACAGAATATTACTCTTGAAATGAGTAATATCATTTCTGATCTTTTCTACCTCGCGATATATTTCATACGAATGGCTTGATTTGATTGCGAGTAAATCAAATCCATATCAATCCATATATTATACTTATAACCTGCAGTTTTACACTTATTGAAGATTTTAATATTTCTATTTCCGCAATTTTTGCTCTTCTTCTCAAAATAGTATTCAGCGATGTTTCAAACAGATTTTGAATAAAAACTATCGCAGTAGAACCATTTGCTTCGTTTACTTAGGGACCCCACCAGAAAATCAAATAGCCGAAGTCTCAAGCGGGTAACAGCAGTTCGTGGATAACAGAGCCACGGGCTGTTTTTTATGCTCTTTTCCTCAGATATTCCTTGCTATCCATACCTCGTAGAGTGATATATGTACATGCCAAAAACAAAGGAGGACAAGCCCATGTGGGCAAAGGGAATGATGCAGATCGACGGAGCGGAATGCCGCTACTGGATAAAACACTTCGATGAGCCGAGCGAAGAGTACGGAATCGACGGAGGACGAATCAGCAAACTAGAAATCCGGAAAGACGGCGTCTGCACACTCAACTATGACAGAGTCTGGGACATCATGCCGCAGGATGAAATCACACAAAAGGCTTTGGAAGCCATCAAGAAGGAATGGAACTTAGGAGGAAAAAGCCATGAGAACAAACTACAACGTAACCGGTAAAGAAAGAAAAAACCTCGTTGAGGCTATCGCGGCGATAACTGGCGAGAAAGCGAAATATCAGGGAGCGCCGACATTCAGCTACAAGATCGGCGCATACACGAACGGCAAGGGAGGAACGCTGATTTGCGAGGACAGCAAAGAAGCGGACATGCTCGTAGAGAAACTCGTCGACAGAAGCTTCGCTCCTGCGGATGAGAGCTTCTTGAAGAGTTCCTGAAGGCCTTCGAAAAAAAGCATCCGGTCTTTGCTGACTTCGACACCGCATCTTTCAATGCTTTGTGCTATCATATTACAGTTTTTGGCACGGATGACATCCTTGTAACCTTCCAAGGAGGACAGGAAATCCCGAAAAGCCCGATGCAGCGGCCTGCTGCATCCTGAAACTCCCGCAAGTGGTGTAAAACAGAATAGACTCTTTGGACGCCTTCAATTAGCGGTCAAATACGGGTCAAAAAATTTCCGCGCCGTTTCGGAAAAAAGTTCCGCACAACGAAAAAAGCCTTGAAAACCAACGGTTTTCAAGGCTTCGATGGTGGAGATAAGCGGGATCGAACCGCTGACCTCTTGAATGCCATTCAAGCGCTCTCCCAGCTGAGCTATACCCCCAGGTAAAAGACGAAGCACTATGAATCCATCTGTTTCTCAATGTGCAAAAGTCATTTTATCAAAGGAGATCGCACTTGTCAACGCATCCTTCTATTTTGCCGTGGCAACGCGGATCCTCTAAATTTCAAAGAGAAGGAAGCCGCGTGTTCTGTGTTCGCCGTTCGCGGCAGGCGTTCATTTAACGTGAAAGAATTCGTTGGAGTCCTTCGGCGCCTCTCTGCGATCTGTCAGAGAGTAGCAGCGGGATGCTGTGACTACCGTAATGGAAAATTCATCACAGCCTTCTTCTCTCATCCACCTCTGATTTTCCCGATGTGCGGGAGCATTTCTCCACCGCAGGACGCTCTCTTCATCCTTCCACACTGACAGGCTCAGAAGCTTTCCCTTCTCGCCAAGGGAAGAAAATCTTTCGGAGCGGATAAATCCCGTCGTTTTTTCAAGTTCCTTTTTCATCGCCGCTCCCCGTTTCAAATATTCGTCCATTTTTCCCTCCCGAATTTTTACCTCAAACAGCACCATTACATTTTCCATTGCGAGCCTCCTTACCCGATCCTTTGTTCTGGATCCATTGTTTCTTCGGGTGTAATATAATATTATTGTCGTAGTATGCAATAATTCATCATTTTTACGTCAATTAATATAAATTTATTTTCTACAAGGAAGGTTTGCACCATGCCGGACAGCAAGGAGCGCTATATATACTCGGATAATCTTAATCGCCGAACGGACTTCCCCTACCTCGTACTGGATGTTGCAAACGGCGTCCCGTCGAAAAGAAATGCCGGATTTCATGTAATGCACTGGCATGACGATCTGCAGTTCATCTGCGCCTTGGAAGGCTCTCTCGAACTTCAAACGCTGGATCTAAGCATCTCTCTTGCCAGCGGAGAAGCCGTTTATATCAATAAGGATGTCGTCCATCGGGTTCAGAATGCCGACCGCTGCCATTATGTGAGCATCATTTTCCCTCCGTATTTTCTGACATTCTACCCGGGAAGCCCCGCCTGTGCGCTGGTTGACCGTGTGACGTCAGAAAAGGACTTCGATATTGTCCGCCTTATGTCCGATTCCGGATGGCAGGATCAGGTTCTCGCCGCCCTGAAGGATTTACTCGCCGTAAAACCGGATGCCCATTCCGCGCTTGAAACGTATGAAGTCCTCGTGAGGCTCTCAGAAATCTGGCTCCTTCTGTGCAAAAATATTACGATCCCCTTGGAATCCCGAACCAGTACATCGAGCCTGCGAGTGCAGAAAGTACTGCGCTACATGGAGGAACATTATTCCGATCCCCTTACGCTCGAAGATCTCTCACGCAGTGCCAGCATCAGCAAGTCGGAGTGCATCCGCTGCTTTCGCGATTGCCTCAGCACGACGCCCTACCGGTATCTGACGGAGATCCGTCTTTCCAAAGCAGCGCAGCTTCTAAAGGAAACGGATCTGCCGATCGGAAGCGTTTCCGAAAAAGTCGGCTTTCAGGAAATGAGCCATTTCGGCAAATGCTTTAAGGAAAGGACCGGCTTTTCTCCGCGGGAATACCGCAAAGCAAATCCAATGTAAGCCCCCTTCGATTTTTCAGTTTAGGCTGAAGCGCGTGCAAATACTATCAGAAAGTTTCTGCATAGTATTACTATATTTTCCACATTTCTCTCCGCATTAATTTTTCTTGACTTTTTGTCTGTCTTGTATTATTTATTATATTACAAAGTAGACAAGGAAGTGAGAACATGCTTCTAAAACTGGATTTCTCGAATTCCGTCCCGATATATCAGCAGATCCGTGATCAAATCGTTCAGGGCATTGCTTCGGGCGAGCTGGAGCCTGGGGAGCGAATGCCGACGGTTCGTGCTCTCTCGGACGAATGCGGCGTTAACGTGATGACAATCCAGAAAGCTTATACGCTTCTGAAGCAGGAAGGATATCTGGTTACCGATCGCAGAAGCGGAACCACGGTCGCAGATTTAAGCGGACGGCGGCGGATTCCCGCGGCAACGAAAGAAGGCCTGAAGCTGCATCTTTCGGAGCTGCGAACCAATGGATTCAGCGATGAGGAAATTCTGGATCTGGTAAGCGCTTTGCTGAAAGGAGCGAAACAATGAATGGAAATCCGATTCTTTGGCTGTGCGGATGCTGGCTCCCGGCTCTTGTTGCCTATCTACTCTGCAATGAGGCCGCGTTCAAGAAAAATATTGTTGTTGGCGTAACCTTCCCCTACGAGGCTCGTGAAAAACCGGAACTGCAGGAAATTCTGCGCCGCTATAAGCGGCAGGAGAAGACTCTCGCCGGGCTGCTGATTGTTCTGGCCGTTGCCGGAATTCTGATCCAGGACTCCGGTCTTTCCGTGGCCCTGTTTCTTGTCTGGATAGACCTTGTCGTTATTCTTCCCTACATTCCCTACTTCCGCTGCAATTCCCGTCTGAAGCAGTATAAGAAGGAAATGGGCTGGGCCGTACCGAACCGCATCGGAACTTCCGATTTCTCCGTTGCATCCCAGCCTGTCCGTTATCTCCATCCGGGCTGGTTCTGGCTCCTGGCGGCAGTTGCTGTGCTCCCGGTCCTGTTCGATCGGGAGATGCGGATCGGCTATCTCATTGACACCGTTTCCATCCTGCTTCTCTGGCTTTGCTACCGCTATCTGTACCGCAATAAAAGTGAAGCCGTCGATGCGAATACAACACGCACCGAAATGCTCAGCCGCATGCGCCGTTACCAGTGGGGGCGGGCGTTCCTTTTGTGCGCTGCAATGCTTGCTGCTACCAATTATATTCTCTTGGTAGGCAAGGAAAGCAGCTCTCTCATGCTGATTCTTCTGATTGTTTTGACCGTCGCGATCGTGTCCCTGGCGGTGAGCGTCGAAGTCCGAACGAGAAAAGCACAGGAAGAGCTCACAAAGGGCAGCGGGAAGGAAGAGTACATAGATGATGACGAGCATTGGATCGGCGGGATATTTTATTACAATCCCAACGATTCCCATTTGATTATTAATGAACGGGTCGGTTTAAATTCCAGCGTCAACCTGGCGCGGCCCGCCGGCCGCATTTTAATGGTCCTTCTTGCCGTGATCCTTCTGCTGATGCCGCTGCTGGGCGTCCATCTTATGCATGAGGAAAGGAGCCGCATTGAGATTTCCGTGCGGGACAATGCGATTACTGTGCACCACAACCTTACGACGTACACCGTGGATGCCTCTGCGATAGAGTCTGCAGAGATTCTGGAGACGCTTCCCGCTCTGCGTCGGGTAAGTGGCTCGTCTATTGATACTTTGCGCAAGGGCCTTTACAGCAGCCCTGAATACGGCACCATGAAGGTATGCCTGAAAACCGACTCCGGTCCCTGGCTTCTTCTTATCACCTCCGATGGTACATACCTTTTCGGCAGCGATACGGCCGATGCTGTGGAGGAGATCGCAGTGCTGCTGACGGAAAAACAGGCCGCCGCCCCCGCAGGCCTTTCCTCCCTCCTGCAGTCGAATAAGTTCAATCCGGGCAATATTCTTATAAAACAATAGCATAATCTCATATTTGCCGCGGCGAGGTTTCGGTATAATAGCACCATCGGCACCACGGGCATACGGCTTTCTCCGTCTGTTCGAAGATATTTGCCGAAAGTGAATTCTGCTATGGAGGGAAGGAAATGGACATCGAATTCCGGAAAATGAGAAGATTCAACCAGCAGCTTTCCGCAGAAGAATGCTATGAACTGCTGCGGCAGGAAGATCGCGGCATTCTGGCAATCCATGGCGAAAATGGCTATCCGTACGCTTTTCCGATGAACTTCTGCTTCGATGAAAAGAAAAAATGCCTCTATCTGCATAGCGCAAAAACAGGGCATAAAATTGATGCGTTGCGGAAAGACAACAAGGTTTGCTTCTGCCTTCACGATCCGGGCTACACCCACGGGGGCAGATGGCAGAAGCATTTCAGGAGCCTTGTAGTTTTCGGGCATATTGAATTCGTCGATGACCCAGAAAAATCCATCGAGTGCGCAAAACTTTACGATTTGAAATTCGAGCCGCCCGAGGAGATGGCAAAGCACATCGAACGGGAGGGCAAGCTGGTTCAGATGATGATCCTTGTGATTGATCATATGACCGGCAAAAAGGTCGTCGAAGGCTAGCGTTTCCAAGCAGGAGCAATTTCCGATGTTTCCCATACCGCCATGTGCCTTTTTACACATGGCGGTTTTGTTGACCGGCACGGTTCCGTCCTGCCTTCCCACGCTGCCCGCCTGGGGGATTACAGACTGTTCAGCAGGACCGCCAGGCCTCCTGTATGAATAAATACGATCGTTTCGCCTTTTGCAAAAGTGCCGGTTCGGTTTAGTTCCTGCAAACCTCGGAATGCCTTGCCAGTAAAATACGGATCCAGAAAGATGCCCTCGGAAGAAGCCATCGCCTGCATGGCTTCTCTTCCGCCCTCGGTGGGATAGGACGCTCCTTTTCCGCAGGAAAAGTGGATATGAAAATCCTCTTCGGACAAGTCCGCGTCCCAGCCGCGAAGCTTGGCGGCCGCCCGTGCCTGCCTGCACAAAGTGTCTGGGTGCGAAAACCTCCGGCCGATGGCGACCGCCGTCGCTTTAGTTCCAGGGCAGTATCGCTTCGTGCCTAAAACAATGCCGGCATATGTATTTCCCGTTGCACCGTAGCAGATGATATGATCCAGCGTTATCCCCATGGATTTCGCCTGTGCAGCGAGTTCCTCCACCATATCCGCGTAGCCCAGCGCGGCAAGCGGAGAGGCGGCTCCCGGAGGGATAATATAGGGACTTCTGCCCTGCCACTTTAGTTCCGCGGCGGTTTTCCGGATATCCCGCATCAGGTTCGGTTTATCGCTGCCGTCGGCAACATGCTCAGCAGCGCCCAGAAGCCTTCCGAGCTTCCGGGAAACTGTATCCTGATCTTTTGTATAAACAATGTGCGCCTGCAAGCCCGCCTTAGCTGCGCAGGCAGCGGCTGCCAGCGGCTGATTGGAGCGGGATCCTCCCCCCGTTACAATGCAGTCGCACCCTTCCTCCCTTGCCTGCGCGAGAAGGTATTCCATCTTACGGACTTTATTTCCTCCGAACCCAATTCCAATCAGGTCATCCCGCTTAATATACAGCTTTCTCCCTGCGCCAAGATATCTGCTGGCATTTTCGAGTTCCTGCAGCGGCGTCGGATAGCAGCCGAGCACTATCTTCGGTATGTGCTTCTCTGTGCTTTTTTCCATCGGATTCTCTCCCTATTCCAACGCTGAAAAATGGCAAAGAGGATGAAAAAGAATTCATCCCCCTCAAACCCGGTTTTCAGTATTTAAAATCTTCATCGAATTTATAGCTGACGTCCCGTTCCTTGCTTAGCTTCTGCTCTTTGTGGTTGAAGATGCGAAGTATATGGTTGATATGCCGGAACAGAACCAGTACTCCGCAGAAAGCTGCCAGTATCACGCTTGACGGGTTGTCCCCGAAAAGGGCAATCCCCAGAAATCCTCCGAAAAGGGCTCCGACAATTCCCCAGGTTGTGTACTTTGAAAAATAGGTAACAACCAGAAAAACGAACAGACTCAGAATTCCCGCCGAGGAGTTCACGACGATCATGCCGAGGAGAAATTCTATAACCCCGCGGCCTCCGACAAAGCGGCGCGTACAGGGGAAGATCGTTCCCAGAAGAAGGCCGAAAAGGGCCATGCCCCGTCCGACCTCGACGATATCGATCGGATCGTTAAGAATCCAGCCGCCCATTAAAACCGTCAGAATAATCTTCAGGACATCCGGACCGAACTGCGCAAGACAGCCCTTGACGCCGTAATTTCGCACAAACGCTTCATAGCCGCGCTGCGTTCTCCCGCAGGTTTTAATATTTCCGCCGAATAATCGGAGGCACAGAATCGATCCGGGCTGGAAGCAGCCCAGAAAATATGCGGCAACCGCAATGATCGCAAGTTTCACTGAGATCATGTCGCATCTCCTTTCTGACGAATAATCATCCGTATCGGCGTTCCCTCCAGACCGAACGTCTGCCGAATCTGATTTTCAAGATAGCGCTGGTAGGAAAAATGGAACAGCGCCCTGCTGTTGCAGAAAATAACAAAAGTCGGCGGCTTGATGCCCGTCTGCGTCATATAATAGATTTTCAGACGCCTGCCTTTGTCCGTAGGCGGCTGGACCATCGCTTGCGCATCTGCAAGCACCGAGTTGAGCATGCCGGTAGAAATTCGCACTGCGCTCTGCTCGCTTACGTAATTGATGAGATCGAACAGCCGGCCGATGCGCTGACCTGTCAGAGCGGAAAGGAAAATCACGGGAACGTAGCTCATGAACGCCAAATCACTGAGAATGCTCCGGCGCATTTTTTCCATCGTACCGGTTTCCTTCTCCACAAGATCCCATTTATTTGCCACAACAATGCTGGGCTTTCCGGACTCGTGAACAAGGCCTGCAATTTTCGTGTCCTGCTCCGTAACGCCTTCCCTTGCATCTAGCAGAATAAGGCAGACGTCTGCCCGTTCCACTGCCAGCTGGGCGCGCATTACGGAAAAGTGTTCTACCCGTTCTTCGACTTTGGATTTCCTTCGAATTCCCGCCGTATCGATAAAAATATATTTTCCTTTTTCGTTTTCAAAAGGCGTGTCCACCGCGTCCCGGGTTGTTCCCGCCTCATCCGATACAATGACTCTCTTTTCCCCGAGTATCGTATTGATGAGGGAGGATTTCCCTACATTGGGCTTTCCGACCACGGCAACGCGGATTACCTCCTCTTCCTCTTCCTGCTCGTCTTCCGGAGGGAAATAGTGAAAGCACGCATCCAGCAGTTCATCCGTTCCGTGTCCGTGCACGGCGGAAACGGGGATGGGATCTCCCAGCCCGAGAGAATAGAATTCGTAAACGCCGGGGTCGGTTGCTCCGATGGAATCCGCCTTATTGACTGCGAGCACGACCGGTTTCTTCGATCTCTTGAGCAGCGTGGAAACCTCCTTATCCGCTGCGGTCACACCGGTCCGCAGGTCGGTCACCAAGACAATAACGGTTGCTGAGTCGATGGCGATCTGCGCCTGTTCCCGCATAAACTGCAGTATTTCCGTGTCCGCGGCCGGTTCAATTCCGCCTGTATCCACGATATTGAATGTCCTGCCTCGCCACTCGCACTCGGCATAAAGCCGATCGCGTGTCACGCCGGGGGTATCCTCCACTATGGAAAGTCTCTGATTGCAAAGCCGATTGAAAAGCATGGATTTTCCAACGTTCGGTCGGCCGACAATCGCGACCAGCGGTTTTGTCATTCGTTTCACTGATCCTTTCTTCCTACGCCTTCTCCGCAGGGGGATTGTAGGAGTAGTACTCCGCTTCCTCGAAAGACTTCCGAGGAGGCTTCTCCGCGGGCAGAATTCCAAACATTGCATCGCAGAGTTCAAAGCCGTCCGGCTCGACCGGAATGACCGGAACTCCCAGCGCCTGCCGTACCTGCTCTACCGTGATATCATCCAAGAAATCCCGCTCCTGCCGTCGGATCATCGTCTCCGAGATAAGAAGACGCGTTCCCAGTTCCTTTCCCTGCAGCTGCCGGATCAGATCCCCTCCGGTCACAAGCCCCGTAACGTTTACCCCGCCGCCGAAAAAGTCATTGCGAATGGGGTACAGGGTTCCCTGCAGCATGGGAAACCTCCGCTCGGCGGCTTCCAGCAGTCCCCGCATGGATGCCGCGGCTGCTTCGCCGCAGACGATGGAAAACGGCTTTCCGTCCGGCGGGTCCGCAGTTTCCAGCGCCGTATGGAATTCCGACTCCAGAAGGCGGATCATGCCGACGCCGTTTTCAAGCTGCGTGTGTTCTTCGTAATATTCGTCCGGCGGAAGTGGAATCCCTGCCTTCAGATAAAACTCATCGCTGCAAAAAACGAGATGCGTTCCGCAGTCCTTTCGGCATTGCTCCGCAAACCGCTCCACCTGCCGGATGGTCGCAAGCGCATGCTCGGGAGAAAAGGGCGTGAGCTTCTCAAGCCCCTTCCGGAACCGGGTAAGGCCTACCGGCACCACGGAGACGCTGTGCACCGCCGGCCACAGGCTTTTCAGGTCCTGAAGCGTTCTTTCCAGTTCCTTCCCGTCATTCCAGCCCGGGCAGCAGACAATCTGGCAGTTCATCCGTATATCGGCTTCCGAAAAACGCCTCATGAGGGGAAAACACTCCCCCGCTCTTTGATTTCTCAGCATCCGTACCCGCAGTTCCGGATTTGTCGTATGCACGGAAATATTTATCGGGCTGATATGCAGTTCCATGATCCGCCGGATCTCACGCTCGCTAAGATTCGTAAGGGTGATGTAATTGCCCAGAAGAAAGCTCAGCCTCGCATCGTCATCCTTGAAGTACATGGTTTTCCGCATGCCTTTCGGCAGCTGGTCAACAAAGCAGAAAATACAGCGGTTCGCGCAGGAGCGGGGCTGATCCATAAGGTAAGTCTCAAAATTGAGGCCAAGATCCTCCCCTTCCTCCTTCTCCAAGGAAACTGTAGTTCGGATTCCGTCCGGACTTTCCAGCGTTACGGAAATTTCCGGGTCGTAGGAAAAGAATTTGTAATCCAGCACATCTTCGACTTCCCGCCCGTTGATCGCGATCAGCCGATCGCCGGGTTTTGCGTCTCCCTCCAGGAGGCTGCCCGGATCCACGCTGGTGATCCTGTTTTCCATTCCCACCCTCCTTCCGGCTGCGGACTGCGCGGGGAAAAAGAAGGAAAGGTGCTCGACCTTTCCTTCTCACATCATTATAACCTTGCTTATTTTGCTTCCTCAACCTGAATAACGGTACGGCCATTATATTTACCGCATTCGGGGCAGGCTCTGTGCGGCATGCACAAAGCACCGCAGCTGGGGCATTTCACTAATGTCGGAGCCGTCAGCTTCCAGTGAGAAGACCGTCTCTTATCCCGTCTCTGCCGGGATACTTTTCCTTTTGGAACCGCCATGCTTACACCTCCAATTCGCGGCAGCTGTTCTGAGCAGCTATTCCATTCTTTCTATTGAATCCAGCAGCTGCTCATCAAAGCTCTGCCTGGATTATTTCAAATATCTTCGCAGTCGCATGGACCTTCATTGAGGTTCTTCCCGCATTTCGGGCAGACCCCTTTGCACTCCGGCGTACAGAGAAATTTGGTGTCCATGCTGAGAATAAACAGCGTCCGAACAACTTCAGCCGCATCAATGAAATCGCCCTGCAGGGGAAACACATCCGGATCGTCGCGGTCGCTTTCCTCGCCCGACAGCACCGCATACAGATCCATTTGTTTATGAAGAGGATACTCCCTTCCGCAGCGGTCGCATATGCAGTTCGCCTGCGCCGTAAGCTCCCCTTTCAGCTCCAGCATGCCTGCCGTATTGCAGATGCATCCCTTTGCATGCGGTGCGCTCTCGTACGACGTAATCTGGCTGAAAGCAATATCTTCCGGATCTAGATCCAGCTCAAATTCTACGCTCTTTCCCGGCTCTGCTATGATTTTGCTGAGATTTAGAAGCATGTCGCACCTCGCAAGTCGCCTTGATATTATATTCAATCGCAGGGGGCTTGTCAATATAATTTTCCGCGTTCTCAACCCTCCCGGCGAGCCCTCCGGCAGGATACCTGAGGTCTTCCGGCAGGCTGTCCCGTCCCGCCAGACCCGCTGCAATTTTGCTCCCGCCTTCGCTTTCTCATCGACAAGAGGAGGATTTTCTCTTTCCGTGCCGGAATTTTTTGCCTGAATGTCCAGGAATGGTGTATAGTATTTGCATGCATGAGTTCCTTATCGGCAAAAACGATGCCGGCCAGCGTCTGGACCGCTTTCTGCGCAAAGCGGTTCCGCAGCTGCCCTCTTCCATGATACAGAAATCGATCCGGATGAAGCGCATCAAGGTAAACCGCAAACGGGCTGCCGGCGATCAGCGGCTTGCGGAAGGCGACCGGGTCCAGGTATTTCTGCGCGACTCAGCGCCCCCGGACCCGCATGCCGTCACGGATGACTGGCGCCGCATAGCAAAGCCGGATCTCTCCCTTGTCTATGAAGATGCTAATCTTCTACTAGTGGATAAAAAGGCGGGGGTCCTGTGCCACAGCGGCACGCGCCATGAGTATAATACCCTCATCGCGCACATACAGGCCTATCTTGCCGAAAAAGGAGAGTGGCAGCCGGAAGCAGAGAACGCCTTTGCACCCGCGCTCTGCAACCGCATCGACCGAAACACAAGCGGCATCGTCATTGCAGCAAAAAATGCGGATGCGCTTCGGATTGTCAATGAAAAAATAAAAAGCCGCGAAATCGACAAGTATTATCTCTGCGTCGTGCACGGCTGCCCCCGGCCCCAAACGGGAGTGCTGGAGAATTGGCTTTTCAAGGATTCCGTGAAAAATCAGGTCTATGTCCGGGAACTGCCCTGTTCCGGCGCGAGAACGGCTCGTACGGAATACAGGGTTCTTGCTTCTGAAGGTCCGCTTTCCCTCGTGGAGTGCCATCTGCTGACCGGTCGTACGCACCAGATCCGGGTCCAGATGGCGCATGCCGGCTGGCCACTTCTGGGGGACGGGAAGTACGGATCGGAACGCCTTAACCGGCGCTATGGAGAAACCCGGCAGGCTCTCTGCTCCTATAGGCTGTGCTTTTCCTTTTTACGAGGGGCGGAGTCTCTTTCCTACCTGAACGGCAAAGCCTTCACGGTATCGCAGGTTGATTTTCTGCAGCGCTACTTTCCGGAAGTGGATCTTTCCCGGCTGTAAAGCCGTTAACTAGAAATGCAAGGTGAAAACGTTGAAGCTCACAGAAATTGAACTTGTCAACCAGTGGAGATACCTGACCTTATACAATCTTCACTACAAACTGCCGGAGGGCGGAGAAAAAGTTTACGAGATGTTTTCCCGGGACGGGACCATATCCTCCGAGGAGAAGCTGCAGCATCCCCGGACGGATGCCGTAATTATTATCGTAACGGATGAAGAAAAAGAACACCTCCTTCTGATCCGGGAATTCCGTCTGGAGCTGGATCGGGAGATCTACGGTCTTCCTGCCGGCTTGATCGATCCCGGAGAAAGCGCCGCGGAAGCGGCTATCCGGGAACTGAAGGAAGAAACGGGGCTGGACATGATCCGAATCCGTCATGTTCTTCCCGCCTCCTACTCGGCGGTAGGCCTGTCCAACGAACAATGCATCTGCGTTTTCGGCATAGCGGGCGGGACGATTGCTCCAAGCAAGGAAACCGGAGAGGAAATAACGGCTCGCTGGTATACCCGGGATGAGCTGCGGGAACTTGTGCAGACCAAGACTTTCGGTTCCTGGGCGCAGGCTTACACCTATATGTGGACCCTTGGTTTCTGAGATATCCGGGCGCAGAACGTCTTGCGGCAGCACTCTCGGGACGCGGAAAATTCTGCGTCCCGCCGGCTCAGATTTCTTTCATTGACTTTCCCTCCTATTGCCGTTATATCCTGAGTTTTGCAACAATGAGAAAAAGCATCTCCTGCAAAGTCCTTAACGGGTCCTTGCAGGAGATTTTTATCGTTGAAGGGAATTGTTGCTAAATCTGTTTTTGGGTTTATGTTTTAAGATATTTTTTATCTCTGCCTGCGACATATATTTCTTTGACAAATCCCAACCATACTTCTCCCCGATGGCATCAATGACCTTATCGCGATAGTCGAACAGATAATAGTTTTGGTCGAGATACGAGCAGCTGTAACGGCAGAGTGCCTCACGTAACTCTTTTGTCGTAAATTCCTCTTTTAGCATATGTTCGATCACCCGCATGATTACGAGCGTGACATAGCAGATGAGGAAATGTGCGTTCACATGGATATCTGTTCTGACAAAAACAGGGCGTGCTCTGAACTCGCTCTTCATTATCTTGAACGATTCTTCGATCTCCCACAGGCCTTTGTAGATCAACCTTATCTCGGTGTCCGGCAGATTTTTCTCGCTGGTCACTATGGCGTAATAGCCGTCATACTTAGATTCCTCGTCGATCTTTTCCTGGTTCAGTTCCAGCGATGTTCCATCTACGATCTCCCCGGTTATCTTAGAGAATGAGATGTTTTTGATGTATCCTGCGGCACCGTAAGCGGTGGCCCTGGTGTACTGCTGTGGATTATTGATGAGGGATCTGGCTTTTGCGATGACACGTTCCCGGTCAGCCTTCTGTTTTTTCGCATATTTTTCAGAATAGTAGACCATCTGTTTCTGATAGATATCGTAAGTCAGCGATCTTCTCCCATCCTGTTTCTTTAGGGTGGCTTTTTTAGCATATATACGCGATTTATGCCGAAAAATCACAGTATCACCGTCTTCATCGACCACTTTGTCATTCACGTATCCGGCCTGATCAAGTACCCATGCCTTGAACTCCCGGTCCGCTCCCATGACAGACTGACCATATACATAGCCGTCATTGTGTTTCATGTCATCATGGTTTTTACCGGAAAGGAGAACGGTGTTATCGCTTGTGTTCAGGCCCCTGTCGGCGACCACGATGATGCGTTCTATGCCCAAGTCCCTCTTGGCACGCCTGATCGCCGGGAGCATGTTTGTCTTCTCACTTTCACCTCCAGAGAAGAGATTAAAGGTCATGGGGATCCCTCTGGAGTCCATGAGCAGTCCCATCTGGACGATCGGATCATTCCGATGCTCTTTCGAAGGGCCGCGCTTTTTCAGGCCTTTTTTCAGGAGATCTCCGTTCTCATCCGATATATCTTCATCTTCATAAGGGATCTCAAAGTAATAGTTGGTGACATCCCAGTATCCAAGGTGAGGATCGCGGCCGAACATTTCTTTCGTCTTAGCCGCGAGCATCGCCTGTATCTCTTCGGAATAGGACGTGAAATAGTCGAGCGCACGGTAACAGTCGTCGAGTGTGAAATCGAAGGGCTCGAAAAACCTGCCCCTGGCCTCATAGGCGTGCTTGATGGAGGAGGGGAAAAGGAATCTGCTATACATGAGCATGCTGAAGATGCTGTTCAGGTTGAACCGGGCATCAATGAAACGCTGCTTGTACTGGAAAAAGTCATAAAGCCCCAGTTCATCATAAACAGCCTTGGACACTGCATAACCAAGGTTCTTTCGATGAAAAGTGTCAGGAGGGAGCTTGTCCGCGAGGGAGACTTCGATCGTCTTCCTGACTTTTTTCTCAGCCTCATTGCGCTCACTGGCTATCTGCCGGTAATGGGTAATCGGATCATCATAGATCTTCTCGAGCTCATCGAGATAACCAAGCTTTTCTATGGTTCGATGTTTTACCTTGCCGTCTTTGCGGTAGCCCTGGACAAAAGAAAGGTATATCCTGCCTGCCTGATTTTTGCTCTGTTGGAGATACATCTGCGTTTATCTCTCCGTGTCAGAAAAAGAAGAACGGGTTAGAAGCGTTGGGATCATTGTACTGTTCACAGTCTGCCTGCCAGGTTGGCATGCCGGTCTTTATCTCCGAACAGAGATACTCGTATTCTTTTTTCGAAATATGGTCGTGGTCGAGCATGCATTTATAGAACTTCTTGATGCTTGCAGCAGTGGTCCTTATATTCCCAGGAGTCGACCACATACATTTACGGATAAAGAAATCCCCCAGGAACCGACCCACCATTCCGACGCCATCCTCCATAGGGTGGACATCTTCAGACAAGAGGAAGGTATTGATATAGAAGCTGACATTTGCTGCGTGTGAGCGGATCGTTTTCTCAGAAAAGCCTGCATCTGTAAGATCCTTTTCAAATATATCCAACAGTTCGGCATTTACGGATCTTATGGCATTATATTTCTCTTCGTAATCGTTATCGTCATACATGGCCGGTGCCTCCCAAGTAAATCTTTGAAACCTGATCTGTGATCATGATAGCATATTTATCAACATTATGTAACATATATATTCATAAATATTGACATAAAGAAGCCCTTGATATACAAGGGATTGCAATTTGATTATATGGTTTTTATTGCAAAACTACGGCCTTGGTTTCTGAGATATCCGGGCGCAGAACGTCTTGCGGCAGCACTCTCGGGACGCGGAAAATTCTGCGTCCCGCCGGCTCAGATTTCTTTCATTGACTTTCCCTCCTATTGCCGTTATATTGTAAACAAGCTACAAAGGGCACTCCGGAAGTAGATCCGGCGTGTCCTTTTTCTTGAAGAGAAGGAAAATTGACGGGAGAAATGGGGGAGGATAGATGGCAGAAAGCATCATTCGCCTTGTTGGATGTTCCATGGCGTTTGACAACGAAACTGTACTGGACAATTTAGATCTTAACATCGCGGATCGGGAATTCCTGACTTTGCTGGGACCTTCCGGTTGCGGCAAGACAACAACGCTGCGCATTATCGGCGGTTTTCTAAAGCCTACTGTCGGTGACGTGCTGTTTGAGGGCAAGCGCATTAACGATGTTCCTCCCTATGAACGGAAGGTCAACACCGTATTTCAGCGCTATGCCCTTTTCCCGCATCTTGACGTTTATGAAAATGTAGCCTTCGGTCTTCGAAACCGGAAGCTGGGCGAAAAGGAAATTGATGACCGGGTTACGGAAATGCTCGAAATCGTAAGCCTGCGCGGCTTTGAATACCGCAGCACTGAGCAGCTGTCCGGCGGGCAGCAGCAGCGCGTGGCAATCGCCCGAGCCCTGGTGAACCGCCCCAAAGTACTGCTCTTGGATGAACCGCTTGGGGCCCTTGATCTTCGCCTGCGCAAAGACATGCAGCAGGAATTGAAGAGCATTCAGCAGACCCTCGGAATTACTTTCGTCTATGTCACCCATGATCAGGAGGAGGCTCTGGCTATGTCCGATACGGTCGTAGTCATGGATCATGGGCGCATTCAGCAGATTGGCACACCGGAGGATATCTACAATGAGCCGAAAAATGCTTTCGTGGCAGATTTCATCGGTGAATCCAACATCCTGGACGGAATCATGCTGGAGGACTATTCCGTAAAATTTTTCGGGCGCCGGTTCACCTGCGTGGACAGTGGCTTCCGGAAAAATGAGCCGGTCGATGTCGTTATACGTCCGGAGGATGTAGATATTGTCTCTGCGGGAGAAGGCCAGCTGACCGGAACGGTCACGGCCGTTACTTTCAAGGGCGTGCATTATGATACGATCGTAGACTTCCACGGCTTCAAATGGCTTATTCAGACGACAAAATACAATCCTGTCGGTTCGGTCATCGGCATCCGCCTGGATCCGGACGACATTCACATCATGCACCGGAGTGAATATTCCGGTCTTTACGGAGATTACAGCAGCTACAGCGAAGAATACGACGAACTCAATGATCCCGAGCTGTTTCCGGAGGACATTACTGAGGAGGTGCAGGAAGTTCCCGCTGCGGAAGGCGGAGAGAAGGAGGGCAGCGAGCGTGAAAACGGCTAGGCTGACGACTCCCTATCTTGTGTGGATGATCCTGTTTACCATCGTACCCCTGGGGATTGTAATCTATTTTGCCTTGACGGATTCCGTGACTGGGCAATTTACTTGGGAGAACATCGCCCGTATAAGCAATTACGGTCCGATTATCCTGAAATCCATCTGGCTTGCCCTTCTTTCCTCCCTGCTCTGCCTCGTCATCGGATACCCCGTTGCCTATCATATTGCACAGCAGAAGCCCAGCCGGCAGCATTTTCTCTATATGCTTATCATGCTGCCCATGTGCATCAGCTTTCTTCTGCGGACTATGGCCTGGGTTTCCCTGCTGGATGATACCGGCATCATCAACAATTTCATTCGGGCGCTCGGTCTGAAGCCTCTCCCCCTGATTCGAACGAACGCAGCGGTTGTGCTGGGCATGGTCTACAACTACCTTCCTTATATGATCCTGCCGCTGTATACGGTGCTCGTAAAAATCGATCCGCGGCTGATCGAGGCCGCACAGGATTTGGGCTGCAACAACGGAAAAACCTTCCGCCGTGTGATTCTTCCCCTTTCCGTTCCGGGGGTTATCTCCGGATTTACCATGGTTTTTGTTCCGGCTGTATCCACTTTTTACATCAGCCAGAAACTGGGTTCCTCCGGAACAACCCTTATCGGCGATGTAATTGAAAGCCAGTTTAAGGCGGCCTACAATCCGAATTTGGGCGCAGCGCTGTCCTTGGCTCTGATGGTACTGGTCCTGATCTGCATCGGGATCATGAACCGCTTCAGCAACGGCGAGGAGGTGGTCACACTGTGAAAACTTTCAATAAGGTATTTACGGTGCTTGTATTCATTTTCCTTTATATCCCCATGGTTGTGCTACTGATCGCTTCTTTCAATACAGGATCCGACCCGGCTGTGTTTAAAGGATTTACCTTTCATAACTATGGAGAGCTTTTCCGTGACGGCGTTCTGCTGCCGCTGCTGGCGAATTCCTGCATTCTCGCGGTTCTGTCCTCTCTGATCGCCACAATTATCGGAACCATGGCTGCTCTGGGGATTCATAACATGCGGCCGCGGAAACGGAGCCTGTATATGGCGATCACGAATATTCCGCTGACGAACCCAGAAATTGTTACCGGCGTGTCTCTGGCGCTCCTGTTTGCCTTTTTCGGGCAGCTAATGAAAATGCAGAGCGTCCTTGGCTTTACGACTCTGCTAATCGCACATATCACGTTCAATCTTCCATACGTGATTCTGTCGGTGATGCCGAAACTGTCCCAGATGGATCCGGATCTGGAGGATGCCGCAATGGATCTGGGCTGCAACCGGCGCCAAGCGTTTTTCAAAGTCGTAATTCATGAAATTATGCCCGGCATTATTTCCGGTGCCCTGATGAGCTTTACCATGTCGCTGGACGATTTCGTCATCAGCTACTTTGTCTACGGACCGAAATTTGTAACGCTTCCCGTGGAAATTTACAACTATACGAAGAAACCGCTGCAGCCGAAAATTTATGCGCTGTTTACCCTGATGTTCATCGTGATCCTGCTCGTCATGATCCTGATGAATGTTCTGCAGTCGCGGGATTACAAATCCATGCGTGCACGCAGGCAGGCACTGAACACGCAGAAACGGGAGGGGACCGAAGTATGATAGCAGCAAAACGGAACCTTTTTCGACGGCTTTTCGCCGGGCTCTGCTCGGGGCTTCTCCTCGCCGCGCTCCTCCCCCTGCCGGCCTCCGCAGAGGAAAATTCCATCAATGTATATAACTGGGGGCAGTATATATCGGACGGAACCGACGGCTATATCGACGTGAATGCCGCCTTTAACGAGGCAACCGGGATCAAGGTAAACTACATGACCTTTGATTCAAACGAAAGCCTGTATACGAAGCTCAAGACCGGCGGCAGTACATATGACGTGATTATTCCGTCGGACTATATGATTGGGAAACTGATTTCCGAAGACATGCTGGAGCCGATCGATTTCTCGCATATTCCCAATTACCGGTATATTGATGAATCCTATAAAAACCAGCCCTACGACCCGGACAATGCCTACTCGGTACCGTACACATGGGGCACCGTGGGCGTCATTTACAACACGAAATATGTGGACGCCGAGGATACTGGGTCTTGGGACCTGCTCTGGAACAGCAAATATTCGGGAAAAATTCTGATGTTTGATAACCCCCGCGACGCTTTCGCTATCGCTGAGGGCAAGCTGGGACTGAGTCTCAATACAAGGGAGGAAGAAGATCTCCGGGCTGCCGCCTATCAGCTCATCGAGCAGAAGCCCCTTGTGCAGGCCTATGTCATGGATCAGATCTACGATAAAATGGAGCGGGAAGAAGCGTGGATCGCACCGTACTACGCCGGGGACTATCTGATGATGGCGGAGGAAAATCCGGATCTCGCCTTCTATTTCCCGAAAGAGAGCTTCAACCTCTTCATTGACGCCCTTTGCATTCCGAAGGGATGCCAGAATAAGGAAGGTGCGGAAGCCTATATCAATTTCCTCTGCCAGCCCGAGATCTGCGGGGAAAATCTGGAGTATCTGGGCTACTCCGCGCCGGAAACCGCTGCAAAGGAATACATGGACCCGGAGGTTACCGGCAGCGACATCGCCTATCCGGCGGAAGACGTCCTTTCGCGCGGAGAGAGCTTTCTGAATCTGCCCGTGGAAGCGAACCAGATGATGGATTCCCTGTGGTTGGAAGTAAAAACGCAGGGCGGTACGGATCCCTACGCACTCTGGTGCATGATCGCCTTTGTCGCCGCAGTGCTTCTCTATCTGGCTGCTTCCCGGATCCGTCGAAAAAGACGTATCGCAAGGCGCTGCGCCCGGTGGAAGACCGAGGAGAATAAAATATAAGCCTCTGCGAAAGAGATACTATACCCCGGAAACAGCCCGCCTTGTGCACCGGTCTGTTCCGGGGTATATTCGCAGTTTTGCACGTGCCGATTGGGGGATGGCGCGTCTTATCTTTCAGATTCTTGTTATCCGGACCTGCTTCTGATGGTCGGTATCCATGGCATAGGACATATCACCGTAATGAATAAGCAAGCTTCCGTCCTTCCCGCTGTTATCAAAGTGATGTCCCTCGTAGCTTCGTATCCCCGTTTCGATGATCTGCTTCGGTTCAAGGGATGCCATATGTCCATAATAATGCTGCGTCATAAACGGATGCTTTGACGCCTTGATTGCAATCCAGTCATCGCTCATCGGATGTCCCGGGTAGACTTTCACACAGGCGTCCCTTGGAAAAACTGCCGTTTCACAGATTCCATAAGCCGGAATTCCCGCCGTTACAAGATTTCCGTTCTGTGCCAGAAAGCACCTCTGCGGCGACGTGTCTCTTGTGAGCCGGCCCCGCTTCGGGCAGCGCAGGTCAAAGATTTTCTTTCCTTCCGCCGACAGCTTATTCTCAAAGTATACGGAATTTGAAGTAAATTCCATGTTGGAGATAAACTTCGGATAATTCCACATCGCGCGTCCTCCGCGCATAGCCCAGTACGTCGTTACCGGGCAGTGGAAAACAAACGTTCCGTAGTTTGGATCGCGCGCCTGCAGAAGGAGCGGGAGCGGTCCTTTCGGTTCCTTGTCATGAACCGTCATCGCAATCATGACCGTTTCCCCGTAGCTGCCTACCGATGCGTGGATGTAGTAATACGTTGCCAGAGCAACTACGCAGCGGTTCCGCGAGACGCGGACCACCTTCAGCCGGTCGGACGGGAGCCGCTTCTGCACTTCCTCCGCGTCCGCTGTGAATAGGAAGTACGCGCATTCATCGCGATAGTATAGGATCGGAAGCTCAGTTTCCCCGTCCTCACCAATGGTCGCAGGCCGCGTTCCGCTGAAAATATCCTTTCTCTTCTTTCCAAGCATTTTTTCCCTCCAGAATTTCTCTTTCTCTTTTTTTCTTTTCTACAAATTTGCAGCGGCAGAGTTTTTGGTGTTACAATTATAACATCAAACGTGGCGCACGTTCCTGCTTTGGCTGCGGAGGTTACATCGGCTGTTACAGGATCGGAGGAATTGTAATGTCGGAGAAAGATCGGAAAATAAGAGGATTGCGAAAGTCCAATGAGGAATCCAATCGAATCGCAAAAGAAAGCATTGAGACTGCACTTCTTCAAATCCTGAAAGAGAAGGATATGGAAGAAATTTCCATCGAGGAGATTGTCCGCAGAGCCGGTGTCTCAAGAATGGCCTACTACCGCAACTACGCCTCGAAAAGCGACATCCTGCGCAAAATCGTAGAACAGATTTTCGCACGGCTGAGTGCGGCTATGCATCCCTTTCTTCTTCATGAGGACTGGAGCGGAGCCAGAGTCGCCTTATTCCGTGAACTTTACCGCTACAAAGATGTCTGTCGAGTCATGATCAATTCTCGGATGGCCGGGACTATGCTGGACTATTTCAACCGGTTTTCGATGTCCTACGCGTATAATGATTCGGAAATTGAAAAATATCGCATGATTTTTTGGGCCGGCGCCACTTTTAATCTTACGCTGCAGTGGGTAAAGGAAGGAATGGTAACCCCTCCGGACGTCGTGACGGAATACTGCAATGCGGCGGTGCAGAAGCGGACGGACGGGCTTCCCTTCTAGGCTGCAGTTCTCCGGCTTCTGCCCTTTTCCCTTTTCCCGCAGCGTTTCGAATTTCCCCGGGTGCAGGTCCCGGCGTAGAAAAGAGGTCGTATGCGGAATACGGCCTCTTCTGCAGTCCCTATCTGCAGGTTTCTATTCTTCCAGGAAGTCAAACAGGGACATCTGACTGCTGTCCGGCATTTCGCCCAAAGCGCCCAGACTGCGCAGGGCGTCAAAGTTTGTCTGGCTGACCTTCGGGCAGGCTGCCTTCAGTTCCTCCACCGACAGAAACTTTTTACCGTCTTTTCGGCAGCTGACGAGTTCTTCCGCCGCAGTCAGACCAAGGCCGGAAACCGCCACGAAGGGAAGCCGTAGATGCTGTTCGTCTTCGATGAGAAATTTTGTCGCATCGGATTTGTATAGATCAAGCGGCGCAAATGCAAAGCCCCGCATATAGAATTCATATACGACTTCCATCGTCACAAGCAGCGAATCTTCCTTTGCCGTCCTCTTTTCAATCTTTGCCAGTTCTTTGATGCGCTTTTCCACAATGGCTTTTCCGCAGCCCATGGCAAAGGCGTCAAACCCGTCCTTTTGGCTGCGCCGATAGAAATAGGCGCTGTAGAACGCAAGTGGCTTATGCACTTTGAACCAGGCGATGCGGAATGCCATCATAACATACGCCGCCGCATGCGCCTTCGGAAACAGATAGGCAATCTTTCGGCAGGATCCGATATACCATTCCGGTACACCCCTCTCCCGCATCTGCGCTTCGGCGTCATCCGGAAACTCCCCGCTTTTCTTAACTTTCCCCTTGCGAACTGCCTCCATGGTTTTGAATGCGAGCTTTCCGTCCATTCCCTTGCTCATCAGGTACAGCATGATATCATCACGGCAGCTGACGCATTCGTCAACGGTAGCAGTTTTGCTGAGAACCAGGTCCTGAATATTTCCGTTCCAGACATCCGTTCCATGAGAAAATCCGGACAGGCGTATCAGCGTCGCATATTTCGTCGGCTTCGTATCCACCAGCATCTGGCGGGTAAACGGCGTTCCGAATTCCGGAATGCCTAGCGTCCCGGTCTTGCCGATGATCCGATCATTTTCCGGAAGGCCAAGAACCGCCGGGGAAAGGAAAATCTTCATCGTTTCCGGCTCGCCCAGCGGAATTTCCCGCGCGTTTATGCCGGTCGCTTCTTCCATCATCTTGATCATAGTGGGATCGTCGTGTCCCAGCTCATCCAGCTTCAGGAGGTTTTTTTCCATGCAGTGGTACTCAAAGTGCGTTGTGACAATTCCACTGTTCGGGTCGTCCGCCGGATGCTGCACCGCCGTGAAATCCGTGACATCCATATCCTGCGGGATAATCACCAGTCCGCCGGGATGCTGGCCGGTCGTCCTCTTGATTCCCACAAGCCCGCTCGCGAGGCGGTTTTCCTCCGGGCGCGACACTTTCAGGCCCCTCTCTTCCAGATATTTGAGGACATACCCGTATGCGGTCTTATCCGCCAGTGTTCCGATGGTCCCTGCACGGAAGACATGGTCTGCACCAAACAGTTCCTCCGTATATTTGTGGGCTTTCGCCTGGTATTCTCCTGAGAAGTTCAAATCAATATCCGGCGTTTTTTCGTTTCCCGGGAAGCCCAGGAACGTTTCAAAGGGTATGTCGAAACCGTCTTTGCGCAGAGCCGTACCGCATTCCGGACAGAGCTTATCCGGCATATCCGCCCCGCATCCGTAACTTCCATCCGTTACGAACTCGCTGTATCTGCATTTCGGGCATACATAATGCGGAGGAAGGGAATTGACTTCCGTAATGCCCGCCATATAAGCGACCAGGGAAGAGCCGACGCTGCCTCGGGAACCGACCAGATAGCCGTGCTCCAGAGAGTTCTGCACGAGTTTCTGGGCAGACATGTATATGACATCGTAATTGTGCTCCAAAATCGTATGCAGTTCCGTATCGACCCGCTTCTGCACGATTTCCGGCGGGTTCTCTCCGTAAATTTCATGCATCCGATCCAGCACCAGTTTTCGGAGCGTTTCGGCCGAATTTTCAATTTTCGGAGGATATAGCTCCTTGGGCAGCAGTTCGAAGCTTTCCACCGTATCCGCGATCGCACGCGGGGTTTCTATGACGATTTCCCGAGCGGTTTTTTCATCCAGATAGCTGAATTCCTCCAGCATTTCCCGCGTGGTACGGAAATACAGGGGGCAGGAACGGTCCGCATCGGCGAAATTTTTTGAGGAAAGCACGATTTTTCGGAAAATTTCATCCTCCGGATCCATAAAATGTACATCGCAGGTGGCTGCAACCGGTTTTCCCAGTTCTTTTCCGAGAGCAATGATGCGGCGGTTTATCTCCTTCAGCGCCTCCGTCCCGGGAACCGTTCCGTTTTCCACAAGGAAAGAATTGTTCCCCAGCGGCTGTACTTCCAAGTAGTCGTAATAGGACGCAAGCTTCCGCAGTCGCGCATCGTTTGCCCCGCGGAGAATTGCATCGTAGATCTCGCCCGCATTGCAGGCGGAGCCGACCAGTATTCCCTCCCTATGCGCATCCAGAAGACTTTTCGGGATAATCGGCGTCCGATGAAAGTACTTGAGGTAGGACTGCGAAACCATTTCATAAAGGTTCTTGAGCCCTTTCCGGTTCTGCACGAGCAGAATCATATGATAAGAGTGCAGGACATCCCGCCTCTTTTTCTTCTGGTATACTTTTTCAATGTCTGAAACCGTTTCCGCTCCCAGCCGGGAGAGTTCCGGAAGAAATCTCGCCATAATCTGCGCGACTACGAGAGCATCATCGGAAGCCCGATGATGGTTGAATTTCGGCAGCTTCAGGCGCTTTGCCACAATGTCCAGCTTGAACCGCTTCAAGTCCGGCAGCAGTGCCTGCGACAGGTGTACCGTATCGATGTATACGGGGCGGAAGGAAAGTCCGCTTCGGGCACAGGCCGCCTTCATGAATCCGATATCAAAGTCGGCATTGTGCGCAACCAGAGGGCGATCTCCTGCAAATTCAAGAAACTGCTCCATGGCTTCCTTCTCGTCCGGCGCATTCTCCACGTCCCTGTCCCGGATCCCCGTAAGTTCCGTGATCTCCGGAGGAATGGGGATATGCGGGTTGACAAAGGTGTTGAATTCCCGCAGTATCTCCGTGCCGCGAAAGATTTGCGCTCCGATTTCCGTTAAGCGGTCCCGGCGGGCATTAAGTCCCGTTGTTTCCGTGTCAAAGGAAACATACTCTGTGTTGATCGGAAGCGTGGAGGTTCCCCGCACCGCTGCATCCCTTTGGTCATTGACAAAATAGCATTCGCAGCCATAGATGATTTTTACGCCGTACTTTTTACCCGCCTGCCACATGTCCGGGAACGCCTGCAGGACGCCGTGGTCCGTAACAGCAAGGGCGGGCATTCCCCAAGCCGCCGCCTGCGCCACAGCCGCTTCGGGATCGGTCAGGGCATCCAGCGCAGACATTTTTGTATGCAGGTGCAGTTCCACTCTCGCTTCCGGTTCCGGATCCTCCCGTTTGGGCTTCGGATATTCCGCAATGCCTGTCGGCTTCAGGACCGGGGTGTCCTCCCGGATGTTGAATTCCATTTTTCCGCATACGCGAAGGTGCATGCCCTCCTGAAGCTTCTGCAGGCCGGAAGCTTCCTGGCCATTGTTGAAGTACCTGGCAACACGGATCGTGTTGCTTCGATCCGTAATGTCAAAGGAAAGGATCAGCGCTTCCCCTCGCTGCCGGGACTGGACTGAAATCACATCGCCTTCGATAACCACCTTCCCGGTGTTTTCATCAATGCCGCGCATGGAAAGGACTTCCCCTTTCGTCATGTTTCCGTATAGAACCCTACCTTTCGGGCCGGCTGAGCTGCGGCTGCGTGCAGATTTCAGCGCTTCCGGAACGGAATCTGCCGGATAATCGGGCTTGATCTCTACCGCAGTCAGGTTGTAATAGCGCTGGATCTCCTCGCGGATCATCTGAAGCTCTGCGGAGGTGGGCATTTTCGTAAAATGAATGGCAATTTCCATCGTCATGGTTTCGGAATTGACAGCGCACTCGCGGACGGCGGCCTTATCTAGGCCGCCGCACATGTCCACAAAACCGGAACAGCAGGGAAATATCTTCAGAAACTGCATGTTTTCGCTCATAGGTTTTCCTCTTTCAAAATCGTTTTTATCAGCTGATCACACAGCTCCTGCTGCGGATAGGTTCCGAGGACTTCTCCTTTCCGAAACAGCACGCCGCTGTCCTTTCCTCCGGCAATGCCGTAATCTGCCTCTTTGGCCTCTCCCGGTCCATTGACTACGCAGCCCATTACGGCAACCGTAATATCCCTAGGCACGCCTTCCAGGCGTTTTTGCACTTCGGATGCCAGCGAAATCAAATCGATCTGCGTACGTCCGCAGGTCGGACAGGAAACGAACCGAACTCCGCCGGTTCGTAGCCCACAGGCTTTGAGAATCGCGATGCCGGCGCGTACTTCCTCTTGCGGTGGTGCCGTGAGGCTGACGCGGATCGTATTTCCGATGCCTTCATTCAGCAGCGTTCCAATGCCTACGGCGGACTGAATTGTCCCGTTGTAGGAAAGGCCGGTTTCCGTAACGCCCACATGCAGCGGATATGGAAATGTCTCTGCCGCAAGCCGGTATGCTGCAACGGTAAGAGGGACCGAAGAGGCTTTCAGGGAAATGCAGATATCCTCAAAGCCGCAGTCTTCCAGCATTCGGACATGCCGCCTTGCGCTTTCAACCATCGCTTCCGGCGTCGGATGCCCTTCTTTTTCCAGAAGGTCCTTTTCCAGGCTTCCTCCATTGACGCCAACGCGAATGGGCAGCCCACGCTGCCGGCAGGCGTCAGCAACCGCCTTTACATGATCGGCTCCTCCTATATTCCCGGGGTTGATCCGTATGGCGCTGACGCCCCGCTCGGCGCTGAGGAGCGCCAGGCGGTAGTCAAAGTGAATATCCGCTACAATCGGAAGCAGAGATCTTTCACAGATTTCTTCCAGCGCCAGGGCCGCCCGCTCCTCGGGAACCGCAAGCCGCACAATATCGCAGCCAAGTTCCCGGAGCCGTTCGATCTGCGCCAAGGTCGCCTCGACATCCCAGGTTTTCGTATTGCACATGGATTGCACGCTCACCGGCGCATCTCCGCCGACGGCGACTTTGCCCACGTGAATTTTTTTTGTTTTTTCTCTCGCGCTCATCGTTTTTCGGCGTCCTTCTTCCTACCCTGCAATCAGGCGGACAATATCATTGTACATGACCACGGCAGTAAGACCCAAAAGAAGTATAAGCCCTGCCGTATTGATATAGGCTTCGTATTTTGGGTCGATCTTCCGGCGGAGAATCGCCTCCAGAATCACAGTCACAATCAGGCAGAACACTCGACCGCCGTCCAGCGCAGGAATCGGCAGCATATTCATCACTGCAAGGTTTACCGCAATAAATGCACAGAAATACAGAATATTTCGTGCCGCGTCCGCGCTGCTGGCGGCACTTTCCCCGGTCTGTGTAATCATGGATACAATGCCGACCGGCCCGCTCAGATCTTTAATTCCCACCGTACCGGCAATTAACTGCCGCAGGCTGTCCCAGACCATTCGAACAAACCGTACGGACCACTGGCACGCGTATTGAACCGTGCGCAGGATGTTATTCTTCACCGTAGCAAAGTAAAAGCCGAAATACTCTCCTTCTATTCCGTCGTAGGTCTGCTTTTCTAATTCCACATCCTCCAGGACCACCGTCTCGCCATTGCGTTTCAGTACAATGTCATGGACGCCGCCGCTTCCAAGATATTCGGTCACGTCATAGGTCATGCTTGTTTTATGACCGTCAATGCGAACAAATCGGTCTCCGGTCTGCAGGAGCTGCTCCGATTCGTACGGACAGCCTTCCATAAATCCGCTGATAACCGGCTGCGTCAGCGTTTTTACCCCTGCAAATACAATTATGAGCAGAACGATTCCTAAAATATAGTTCATCGCCGCGCCGGAGCAGAGAATCAGTACCCGCTGCAGGGGGTTTTTATTGGTAAACGCCTTCGGATCGTCCGAGCTTTCCTCTTCCGCCTCCATGCTGCAGTAGCCGCCGATGGGAAAAAGACGCAGCGAATACTGCGTATCGCCCTTCTTCTTTTTCCACAGAACCGGCCCCATGCCGATGGCAAATTCATTGACCCGGACCCCGCAGAGCTTTGCCGCAGAGAAATGGCCGAATTCGTGAACGCCGATCAGCACGCCGAACATTATAATTGCAATAATAATATACATTAACCGCAACGCTCCGATACGAATCTGCGGGCTTCTTGGTCCGCTTCCAAAATGCTTTCCAGGTCCTCTCCCGAGCTGTTCCCCAAGGCCTCCACGGCTGCCCGCGCTTCCTCATAGATGCGCGTATAGGCAATTTTGCGATCCAGGAAAAGATGTACGGCTGTTTCATTCGCGGCAGACAGAACACAGGGGGCAAGGCCGCCTGCTCGGGCGCAGTCCATCGCCAGCCGAAGGCAGGGAACGGAATCATAGTCCGGCTTTTCAAAATGCAAGTCCTGCATCTGCCAGAAATCCAAACTGCCGCCCAGAGACGGCTTCCGATCCGGATAGGTCAGCGCAAGCTGTATGGGAATTTCCATATCCGCCACGCCAAGCTGCGCAAGCACGGTTCCGTCCACCAGCTCGATCATGGAATGAACAATGCTCTGCGGGTGGATGACTACCTGGATCGCATCCGGAGAAACGGAAAACAGGTGCATCGCCTCGATAAATTCCAGCCCTTTATTCATCATTGTCGCAGAATCAACCGAAATTTTTGCTCCCATATGCCAGTTGGGATGCCGGATCGCTTCCTCCGGCTTTATATCCGTGAGACTGCGCCAGGGTCTTCCGCGGAAGGGTCCGCCGGAGCCGGTGAGGAGAATTTTCTTCAGTTCTCCCTGCCGCCGCCCCATGAGGCACTGAAAAATCGCAGAATGTTCCGAATCGACCGGTACAATTTCCGCTCCGCATTCCGTCGCCCGGCGCATCACAAGGCGTCCGGCGCAGACCAGCGTCTCCTTGTTAGCCAGTGCGATCCGCTTCTTTTCCTGGATTGCCGCCAAAGTCGGACGAAGCCCGACCGATCCGGAAACCGCCGTGACAACGCAGTCACACTGTGCCAGGCAGGCTGCCTCCAGAAGTCCTTCCATACCGCTTCCTACACGGATATCCGTATCCGCAAGCGCCGTCTTCAGCTGCGCTGCGCTCTGCGGATCATATGCTGCCACAAAAACCGGGTGAAGCCGGCGCGCCTGCTCTTCCAGAAGATCGATCTTCCGGTTGGTCGTCAGCGCTGCCACCGGAAGATGCAAATGCTCGGCCACGGCTACGCTCTGCCGGCCGATGGATCCGGTAGATCCGAGAATTGTGAGGCTCTTTATCATACTTCGCTCCCTCCAACTCCGTGTATGCCGCCATAGCGCCGATCCCGATTCTGAAACGCCAGCAATGCCTTATCCATTTCCGCCGTCGTAAAGTCCGGCCAAAGGACATCCGTAAAATACAGTTCCGAGTAGGCGCATTGCCATAGCAGAAAGTTGGAAAGGCGCAGCTCACCGCCCGGCCGGATGATGAGATCCGGATCCGGGAGGCCTGCCGTATACATATACTCCGAAAATTCTTCGGCAGTAATGTCGTTTTCTCTTCCTTCCCGGACTTCCTGCGCATAGCGGCGCGCCGCCCGGAGGATTTCATCTCTTCCGCCGTAGTTGATGCAGAGATTCGCCTGGAATCCTTGAATCTGCTTATCCAGATCGCGCGTTTCCTCGATGAGCTTCCGCGTCTCCGGGCTCAGCGGGGTAAGATCCCCAAAAACAACCAGCCGGTTCTGGTCCCGCACCATATCCCGGATCGCCTCTCTGAGATAACGGTCGAGGAGTCCCATGATGGCGGAGACTTCGGAAGCCGGCCGGTTCCAGTTTTCCGTGGAAAAAGCATAAACGGTAAGATAAGATATGCCCAGAGCTTTGCAGTAGTTTGCGATGGTACGGAAATTCTCCGCCCCGGAAAGATGTCCCGCCGTGCGGGGAAGGCTGCGCTTCTGCGCCCAGCGGCCGTTGCCGTCCAGGATGATGGCAACATGGCGGGGAAGCCTGGACCGATCCAGCTGCTTTCCCGCCTCTTCCTGTTTTTTTCTGCTGCCAATCATTACAGTTCCATCAGTTCCTTGTTCTTATCGTCGACGATTCCATCAATCTTTTTAATAAAGTCATCGGTCATTTTCTGCATGTCTTTTTCCGTCTGCTTGTAGTCATCTTCCGTGATTTCGGAAGCCTTCTGCTGCTTTTTGAATTTATCGATGGCATCGCGCCGTACATTGCGGATTACGACCTTCGATTCCTCTCCGTATTTTTTCACCTGCTTTGTCAGCTCCATGCGGCGTTCTTCCGTCAGCTGCGGGAAAATCAGACGCAGGGACCGGCCGTCGTTCTGCGGATTGATTCCGAGGTCCGAGGCCAGAATTGCTTTCTGTATGCTCTTCAGAATGGAATTGTCCCAAGGCTGGATCAGCAGCGTGCGCGCGTCCGGAACCGAAATGGTAGCGACCTGCTGCAGAGGCGTCGGTGTGCCGTAGTACTCCACCTGTATCTTGGACAGAACGGCAGGGTTTGCTCTGCCGGCGCGAACAGAATCCAGCGTCGATTTCAGGTTCTCAATAACCTTGTTCATTTTGCTTTCTACATCCGCGTATTCAGACATGATTCTCCCTCCTGTATCTCTTTCGGTAGTGCCCTGACGGGCTTGTTCGTCTTCTCAGCGGGGCATATCGCCGCCGCGGTGCATTGGTGAATTTATTATACTATGTTTTTCTCGGGGAATATCAAGATTTTGTTAATAAGCCGCCGGAACGCCGAAGGCTTCAATGCGTGGCGGATTCAACAAGGGTTCCCACATCCTCGCCTGCCGCCGCACGGGCAATGTTTTCGGGATCGGACAGGGCAAAAACCCGTACCGGAACGTTGTTATCCATAGCCAGGCTTGTAGCGGTCATATCCATAACATTCAGATGCCGTTCCAGAACCTCTTCATAGGTAATATGGTCATAGCGCACGGCGTTCGGATCCTTCTTTGGATCGGCCGAATAGACCGCATCCACGCTCTTTGCAAGCAGCAGCGCATCCGCTCCGATCTCCACAGCCCGAAGAGCCGCCGCGGTATCCGTAGAAAAATAAGGGCTTCCGGTTCCCGCACCGAAAAGGACGACCGCGCCGTTTTCCAGGGCTTCTACCGCACCCCGGCGCGTATATACATCCGCAAAAGTGACCATGGGCACGGACGTCATCACGCGGGTCCGGACGCCGGCCTGCTCCAGTTTGTCCGCAACAGCGAGAGAATTCATAACCGTTGCCAGCATTCCAATATGATCCGCCCGGCTGCGTTCCATGGTGCCGGCTCCGTCCTTTGCTCCCCGCCAGAAATTTCCTCCGCCGAGGACCAGCGCAATCTGCGTCCCATTGCTGACGCAGCGAGCCAGCACACTGCAGACGCTTTCAATAAAAGGAAAGTCCAGACCTCTTCCCCGTCCGCCTGCCAGCGCTTCGCCGCTCAGTTTAATCAGAACCCGTCCATATCCTTCGTGTTGATTCATACTCTGTCCTTTCTTTCTGCAGCAGTCTGTACTGCCTTCAGAATAGCATCAGCCGTCAAAAAATCCAAGGGCCGTAATGCCGATGACAATCAGAGCTATGCAGGCATAGTGCTTCCAGGTCAGTTTCTCTTTCAGAAATACCCTCCCCCACACCACGGTCGCCGCGCAGTAGGAAGAAATAATAGCCGCTGCCGGTGCTGCGTGCTCCGTATCCGCAAGTGCATAGACATAGGCATACTGACCCGCCGTTTCGCACAGTGCCCCAAGATAGCGAGGAAGGCCCTTGCGGAGCTGGAATTTTTCATGCTTTATAAGCCGCACATAAATTGCACAGACAAGACCGGTAATAAGAAACGTCAGTTCGTAGGCCGTATTCGCCGCATCCTCATCGAGAACCATCAGGACTCGGCTGTCGGCAAAGGTGCCCAGGGCGTCAAGCAGGCAGTACATAAGCGGAATCGCCAATGCCAGCCAGGTTTTGGGATAGGTCCTTCCCGCAAGTTCCTGCCGATGCTTCCTTTCTTCGGCATCTTCCCTGGACTCCACAGCTCCGAGCAGCACAACGCCGGCGCAGACCAAGGCCACGGCGATCAATTCTACAGCGGAGGTCCCGGCTAAGCCGCCGAACGCGAAGATCAGGATTGCCGCAACGGCGCCGGAAGAATTGCAGATTGGGGAAGAGATGGACAGTTCTATAAAGCGAAGACCAAAATAGCCCAGAGCCATGGAGAGAATATATAGCAGCGACACCGGCAGATAGGTCAGCAGAACCTGTCCCGTCAGTGCAACCCCTCCGAAAAGGATCTGCCATCCTGCATGCAATCCCATCACGATGCCTACCGCCGACACCATTTTCAAGTGGCTGTATCGATCGCTGCTGTCCTGACAGCCGATTTTCGAAAACAGATCCGAACCGCTCCAGAAGATAAGCGCCGTAAGGGAAAGCCAAAACCACATTTTTTCTCCTCCAAATTCTGGCATTTCACCCATTATAGCAAACCGAAAAGTCTTTCTCAATCGAAATCCTGCTTCCCCATTTCAGGCGGAAAAAGTCCCTGCTTTTCTCTCTTCCGTATGGATTTTCCCTCTTTTCCCGAAATTTTTCGTAGTATTTTACATTTCATTAATATTTGGGCAAAATTTTTATAATAATTTCTTCTTGATTTACGGATGCAGCTATGCTAATGTATAGCGGCATTTAAATAGAATGTTTTTCCATGCAGGTTTCCCCGATTTTCCCATGCACTACGGTTCTGCATACCCTGCTGCGGATCATGTAAGGAGTAAGTTGCATTGCAGAAAAATACGATGAGAATTACATATTCGGATTCCCATTCTGTCGCTCCCCAGTCTGTCCGGCGGCTTCAGCCAAGGAATTTCCTGCGGACTTTATATACGCACGGCTGTCAGGATGCGGAGCTTCTCTGGCACAGCCGCTGGTATTATCCGGCGGTGCTGCTGGGCGCGTCCTTCTTCCTTTTCACCGGCTGGAACATTGCTGGAATGCTGGCGATGATTCTTCTGCTGGAATTCTTCCGCGTGTTCTGCAGCGATTTGAAAGCCGGTCTTCTTCCCATTTTTCTGTTTTTCCTGCTGGGATCGAAATATTTCCATGAATTGAATGTCCTGACACCCTGGTGGTGGCTCATCCCGGTGCACGTGATATGCTCCATCCTCCATTTCCGTCTGCGGAAAAAACGTGTCCGTGTCTGCGGCAACTATAAAAGCATGATTGCCGTGTCCATTGCGCTGATCTGCGGCGGATGGGGCTATATCTCTTTGGAGGAATATCTGAGTCTTACGACGCTCTACTATGCTTTCGGTCTGGGGTTCATGATGCTTGGCTTTGCGTTCCTTTATGCGGGGGATATCCAGTACGGAAACTCGCATCGGAATGCGGACACCTATGCCGCCATTCTGTATTGCATGGGCCTCTTTGCTAGCTTTGTCGTATTGAATTACTACCTGCATTATCGGGAGAGCGTCGAGTTCGGCATTTCCACTTTCGGCGAATATCCCATGGAGTCCGGCATCCTTTTCATGCGGCCCCGAAATTACCTGACAACAATTCTTGTCACCACGCTGCCGATGGCTTTTCGCTTTGCTTCGAAGGATAAGCAGCACTATGCCAGTGCGGTTCTGATTTATGTCTGTTCGATGCTTACCGGTTCCCGAAGCGGGGTTCTGTTTGGAACTCTTGTCTTTGCTGCCTGCCTATATCTCAATTGGATGCATCCTCTCCGGAAAGGACGGCGGAGGATCGTGCTGGGTCTTGCCATGGCTCTGGGTGCGGTTGTTCTGATTTTCCTTATCAGCCATACCGCTTTCCGCAGCCGCCTGGTAAACGGGGAGCTGATTCCCGTAACCGATACGAGGATGGTCTGGCTGAAGCGCTCCGTAGAAGACTTCCTCGCCAATCCCCTGACCGGAATCGGCATCAGCAACATGAAAAATTCGGTCATCTATATCGGCGTCACAGGCAGCATGGTTTGGTATCATAATTATTTTGAGCAAATCATCGGCAGTATGGGTATTCTTGGTATTCTTGCCTATTCCTGGCTATTGCGGGACCGCTTCACGCTTTCAATAAAAATGTTCCGCTATGGGGAACCGATGCTGGCTATGACCTACATCGGAATGTTTTTGGTATCCATGGTCCAGCCCGGCGAGTTCTGTCCTTTGCCGAACGAGCTGATGATCATTCTTCTGTTTGATCTGATGTACGGCGTTGCGGAGCAGAAGGAGCGGCTGAATTTCAAAACGCATTCCAGCAGCTGGGTTATTCTCCCCCGCAGTTCCGGCAAGCGTATTCGCGGAGGTGCCGCAGCGGTAAAGGATCCGAAGCGCGAATCCCTTTAAAATGTGCACACCGCATCAATTTCGGCGGAGTTTTCTCCGCCGGTTTTTTATCTTCCGACGCGTCCGGCTGCCATCGGGGAAAGAATTTCTTGACTTTTTTTCCGCACGTTTTACGATAGTAATGTTGTTTTTTGTAATGATGTTAAAGGAGTATTGTGCATGAGAAAAACCAAGATCGTCTGCACCTTAGGTCCCGCTGTAGACAACACCGAAAGTCTTCGCGCGCTAATGACAAGCGGCATGAACTGTGCCCGCTTCAATTTCTCCCACGGCACCCACGCATCCCATCTGGCAATGCTCAATCGCTTTAAGGCGGTACGGGATGATCTGGGCTGGCCGATTGCGACCATGCTGGATACCAAAGGTCCTGAAATTCGCATTAGGCAGTTTGCCGAAGGCTCCGTCCGGCTGAACCCCGGCGATGAGTTTACCCTTACTGTACGAGATATTCCGGGCAATGACAGGCAGGTAAGCATCACCTATAAAGAGCTTCCGCAGGAGGTTCGCCCCGGTACGCGGATTCTCATTGATGACGGGATTATCGGACTGAAGGTTGAAGAGGTGAAGGGCGAGGATATCCGCTGCACAGTGGAAAGCGGAGGACTTCTTTCCAATGATAAAGGGGTCAGCATTCCAAATACGCCGATTCATCTCCCCTTCCTCAGTGAACGGGACATAGGAGATCTGAAATTTGCCGCAGAGAACGATTTTGATTTTATTTCTGCTTCCTTTGTACGTTCTGCGGACGACGTGGAGCAGATTCGGGAGGTTCTGAAAAAGTACGGAGGCCCCGACATTCAGATCATTTCAAAGCTGGAAAACCAGCAGGGCGTTGACAATCTGGACGAAATCATTAATGCTTCTGACGGCGTCATGGTCGCCCGCGGGGATCTAGGGGTCCAGATTCCTCTGGAAAAAGTTCCGATTCTTCAGAAGGAAATCATACGCAAATGCCAGAAAGCCGGAAAGATTGTCATTACGGCTACGCAGATGCTGGATTCCATGATCCGAAATCCGCGCCCGACAAGAGCCGAAGTTTCCGATGTCGCAAACGCCGTATTTGACGGAACGGACTGTGTTATGCTTTCCGGAGAAACGGCAAGCGGAAAATATCCAGTGGAGTCTCTGAAAACCATGGTTGCGGTTGTTACGGAAGCCGAATCCTCCATTGATTACTGGACCGGTTTCAATCGCTCGGAAGAAGTTGAGAAAACCACGATAAATGACGCCATTACGCATTCCTGCTGCCTTGCGGCACGAGATCTGAATGCAGCAGCTATTCTCTGTGCTTCAAAAACCGGCCATACCGCCCGGATGATTTCCCGCTTCCGGCCGCAGTGTCCCATCGTAGCCATGACGATGACGGAAAAAGCCCGAAGGCAGCTGGCGCTGGTATGGTCCGTGCACCCGGCGCTGACCGGAACCGTGGATACAACTGATCGCCTGTTCTCCGTCTGTGAAGAAGCCGCCTTCAAGAACCGGCTTGTTCAAAACGGTGACGTGGTTGTCATCACAGCCGGCGTACCCATCGGAAAGGCTGGATCCACAAATCTAATTAAAGCGGATGTTGTCCATGTAAATCCCGATCCGGGGCTTTAAACAGGAAAAAAGCAGGCTTGCCTTCCGTTAAAGGCAGGTCTGCTTCTTATTGGTTCTTTTCTTTTATTTTTCCTCGATATGTTCTCTTCCGGTGGATATGATGGTTTTTACATGCTCATCGGCAAGGGAATACAGCATGGACTTTCCCGCGCGTCTGGAAGCAACCAGTTTCGAAGTTTTAAGGATTTTCAGCTGATGGGAAACCGCCGACTGGTTCAGCCCCAGATTTTCTGAAATCTCGCTGACGTTTCGTTCTCCGTTATAGAGATAATACAGAATCCGAATACGGGTTGAGTCTCCAAAGACTTTAAACAGCTCTGCAAGATCAATCAATTCGTTTTCCGACATCGGTTCTGAATCTTCCCTCTGCATCCGCAAAGTTCTCCTTTCCGTTCTTCGACTGGCCTTATTCTAGCATTCGCTGCAACTGCACGCAAAGCACTAACGTTCCGGAGAAGACTGCACAATGCGATGCCGGCCCATTGCAGAAAGGGATCGCCATATTAATTATTCACCCCGTGGTGAGCCATATAGCTGTCCGTCGTCAAAGCCGCAAAGCGATACCCGTTTCTTCTTCCCCAGCGGAGTACCGTTTCCATTGCCTCGATAGTTTCATGATTAAGATCGTGGCAGAGAACTATCGGTATATCCTTATCCCGAATTCCCCTCATAATGCTCTGCGCAATTCGATCCTTGTCCGGATCTCCATCCGCATCTGTGCTGTCTACATTCCAGTCACAGTAAGAGTATCCCTTTTCCGTAGCTTCCTTTACCAGCTCGCTCATGATCCCGTCGCAGTAGTTAGCACTGATTGTGTTTGAACTCCCTCCAGGAAACCGCATCAGGTTCGTCGTGGAGCCGGTCTGCGCCTGGATAATTTCCTGCATCCGGTTGAAATCGTCCCAGAACGCTCCCGGGCTGGAGTATATCCGTTCATATCGATGGCTGTATGTGTGGACTCCGATGGCATGTCCGGCAGCGGCTTCTTTCTGGAGCATACCCTGGTATTCCGAAAACTGGTTTGTAACGAAAAATGTCACATGGGCATCATACTTTGCAAGAATATCCAGCAGCTCCTGTGTATTCTCGCACGGCCCGTCGTCAAATGTGAGATACACAGTCTTTCCCGTTCCAACATTCCATAGCCCCGATTGCATACGGCTGTGATGCGTGTCTGGCTGCCGGTAATTTGGCCTGTATACCTGAGGACCGGAAGCATTGGCGCCAATACTTCCCGTCCTTTGTTTCTCTGTATTGATCTCATAGGCTCCAGAGAGCACTGTTTTAACAGTTTTTGGTAAGTTCCGTAGAGGGGCGTTTTCCGCAGACGATTCCCTTGCCGTGATTATCCAGTTGCAGAGCAGCGCCACGATTAAAATAACAGAAAGAACTCCAACGACTGTGCCTGCATGCTCCTGCATCTTCCGCAACAGGTTCTGGAAAGGATTTTTTTTCTTGTCGGACATGCTTTCCTACCGCGTTCTTCTCTTTTTCTCCCTCAATTTATCTAATACCCAGAAAAATTTCGTCTGAATTTTCTTTGTAGAAAAATATTCAGCTCTATTGTACTTTACGATGCGAAAATAGTAAATAGAAAGAAACTGCATCAAATGACATTTGTCACCTGACGCAGCCTCCGTTAAGCGTTCATATCATATTTCGAAGCTTCCTGTTTCTTCGCCATTCGCAACAACATACACCCGGCCTTCTTCAGGCTTCACGTACAGTTCCATAGTTTTCAGAATCACAGCAGCGCCTTTCTGGCTTCTGTAAAACTCCTCTGCACGCTTCTGCAGATCCGCCGCGGTAAAGGACTTTCCGGCAAACTGCACTTCGATCGATACGGTGGGTTTTTTCACCGCCGGTTTTTTCTTGCTGGCAACCGTATTTTTTACTGTCTTTTTCGCTGTCTTCAAGGCTGTTTCCGCTTTGGCCTCGGCTGCCTTAACCTTTTTTTCCGCCTTTTTGGCCGCTTCGGCTCCGCTTTCTTTCTCTGTACTCATGGAAATCACCTCATTTTTCCGCAAAGTGCTTTCGCATTTTTTATTCCTGTTTCTAGAAAAATTATAAATCGCATCCATTTTTTGCGCAATGGACACAATCCTTAACATATAGGGCCTTTCTCTTCCGGCTTTTTGGCAACTTTTTAGAGATTTTTCCTTTTCTTCTCCGCTTTGGAGTCCTGCTCCTGCTTCTTTTCCGTTTTCCCATCCGAAGCAATATGCCCTGCCCGCACATGCGGTTCAATCCACTGATGGAGGGAATAATCCCACAGGATACGCGAGCCTTCTGCCGTATGCTGGTTGCGTTCCAGGATCTGATCTTCCGTCACATGGTGCTCTACCCACCCCTGTCCGTCAATCGAGTTGTTAAGCATTGTCGGCTGGAGGTTATCCATTGTATTGGCAAAGCGGGCTTCCTGGGTTTCTCCGGCATCGAATTCCTCCCATAGCGCTCGAATCTTATCTGCCTGATCCGCCGGAAGCATGGCGAACAGACGGTCCGCCGCGTCCGCCTCCCGGCGGGTTTGGGTTTCCTTTGCCGCCTCGTCATAGGCATAGGTATCCCCGGCATAAATTTCTACCAGGTCGTGAATCAGCACCATAGCAACAGTCTTCAAAACGTCGATCGGCGTATTGGAATATTCGCTCAGCAAAAGAGTCATGACCGCCATGTGCCAGGCGTGCTCCGCATCATTTTCTCTGCGTTTTCCGTCCGATAGATAGGTCTGCCGTTCTACAAACTTTTCCTTATCAATTTCAAGCAGGAACTGGAGCTGTTTTTCCAGTCGCTTCCCGTTCGTTTTTTCCATAATTTTTTCCTCTTTCTCTTTTGCGCCGTCCTGAGGGTAAAAATAGGGCCGAAATTCCGGCTTGCCCGCTAAATTTCGGCCTGTTTTTCAGTTTTTCCGAAACAGTCCCACGCTCTGAATCCGCCGCAGCGCCCAGGCGGAATCAATGACGATATCATCCTGCCGAACTTCCGGCAGTCCGGTTCCAATCTGCTCACAGGCCGTCTGGTACACGATCCCATTTAACGCCACCGTTGCCACGCACTTGTTACCGGAGGTAAACATCAGACGGTTGATCCCCTCGCTGTCCGTGCAGAAAAAGACATCGTCCGCTTTCAGTTCCGGTTTTTGGGATCGGATCCGCGACGCATAGATGATTTTCAGACATTCGATAATGCGGTCGTCCCATCCGGCATCGAAAATTGCCAACTTTTCCACCAGCTGATTCTGAGATACGACAATCCGGTAAAGATAATCCGTTGAATCCGGCAGCACCGGCTGCCCCGGTACCGTCTGACCCCGGAACAGGTTCTCCGCCATGGTAAAAGTCTGCGCATCCTGTACATAGTAGATCATTAGTTTGCTCTCTACTTCATGGTACAGGCATCCGTAGTCCACTTCCATTACTTCCCCGCAGGCGGGGCAGGTAAAGAGAAATGCGGAGCGATCCCGCACGGCCTGCTTCAAGTGTGGATTATCTTCCGTATTGATTGTGCTCCAAATGGTGAAGTCCGACTCTTTTCCGCAATGGGAACAGGTTACTTTCTTATCACAGGAATTTGACATATCGGCCTCGCATTCCTCTACAATTTTTCTCAACGGGCTCTATTATAGGTCGAACTTTTTACTTTTGCTACCTTCCCGCAACATTTCCGCACAATGAACAATTTCTGTACCGCGCGCCGTGCCGCCTTTGGTCGCAATGCCCTCTGCCGTCCGACGGGCGGAGCGGACCTCTTCCGCCCTGTGTTTTTCCGTCTGCTACTACATCGGTTCTTTTCAGAACCCGCGCTCCGTATGGTAATATAGATTTATTCAAATTCGCACCAAAACAGAAAGTGAGGTTCGCTATGAGTTTTTTTGATACGCTGGAGAAAATCAAAATCGGAACGGTTTCTCTGAACGCTCTTTTGAGCGCCGTAATTGTTTACATTCTCTGCCGCATTGTCATTCACTGGGTGAAGAAATTCGTGGGAAAGGGGCTGGAGAAAACCAGTCTGGACAAAGGGGTGCAGAGCTTTACCCTGTCCGCTATCAACATTGTAGCCTGGTGCGTTGCCGTGCTGCTGATTGCCGACTGCCTGGATATTCCCATCGCTTCCCTTGTGGCGGTCTTCAGCGTAGTCGGCGTGGCCGTCTCCCTCTCTGTGCAGGGAATCCTCTCCAATTTATTTTCCGGTCTGATAATTCTTCTGACCCGTCCCTTCAAAGTCGGCGATTTTGTAAAAATAGGAGAAACTTCGGGAACGGTGCAGCGTATCGGGATGTTTCATTCAGTGCTGCTGACTGTCGACGGAAAGGACGCGTTCGTCCCGAACAGCTCCATAACCGCAGCCAATATTGAAAACTACTCGGATACGGACTGCAGGCGCGTCGAGATGAAGCTTTCGGTTCCCATGGATGTATCGGCTGCAGCCGTACGCGGCGCCGTGATGGGGGTTATCCAGAACAGCGAGAAAATACTTAAAACGCCGGCTCCCTCCGTCTCCGTTGAATCCCTCGGCAGTACCGCACATTATATCTGCTACGTTTACTGCCGGGCAAAGGACTATTGGGATGTTCTCTACAGCCTGAACGAGGAAACTCTCGGAGTTTTCCAGAAGCTTGGCATTTCCCCGCCGTCAAGCCGGATGCATATTGAAGTCGCCCGAAGCCTCGCTTCTCCCGCTGCAGAAAAATAAATGCGCCCTCTGAAAGCAGAGAGCGCCATTATTCCTTACGCCGCGAACGGCTTTATTCGACCATAACAACCAGGTACTGTGCCTGCTGCAGCGTGTATGCCGCCGTGCTGTAAACCGCATAGGCAAAGCCGTTGCTTTGCCATATCATTAGATGAATCTCGTCTCCGCAGCCCTTGAACTGCACCACGCTGCCATCAATATCCTGCGACTGCACGCTCTCATAAGTGGTGTTTACGCCGCTTATATCCTGGTTCTCCTTTCCGAGCACGGAAAGGTCCCCTTTGCGGAACATCAGGGTATCCCCGGAGGAGGCGGTATAGACCGCTTCCACCATTCCCTCCATAGCACGGAAGGTGGACTCCTTCGCATCGGCCGGCTCGGGATAGGTAAAGTCGAATCCAACGGCGTCGCACGCCTCTTCAATACTGCCGTAATCCGTCCAGGGATTCGCTATGGAGGTTGTGCTTTCGCTGCTCTGGGCGGTTTCTGTCGGTGTCGCGGATGATTCCGGCTCCGCCGTACCGCAGGCCGCCGTGAATATAAGTATAAGCACTGTCAGAAGCAGTGCGGCAATTCGAATCGTTTTTCTCATCGTTGCGCCCCCTTATCTTCGCAGAATCTTATTCTTTATTATATCGGAAGATGACAGAACCCGCAATCCGAAATGGATTGCGGGTTGAACTGGCAGGGGAAGAAAGTTTCGAACTCTCGGCCTACGGTTTTGGAGACCGTCGCTCTACCAACTGAGCTATTCCCCTAAAAAAGCGGCCCTTGAAGGCCGCTTTTGGTGGGCCTTCAGGGACTCGAACCCCAGACCGACCGGTTATGAGCCGGTTGCTCTAACCAACTGAGCTAAAGGCCCGAATGGCGCCTCTTGTAGGACTCGAACCTACAACACCGCGGTTAACAGCCGCGTGCTCTACCGATTGAGCTAAAGAGGCAGATAAAGGATTCCTAAGGAACCCTTTATGTTGGCATTGACCTATCTTCCCGGTTCGTCGCCAAACAAGTATTTTCGGCACTG
>OMTF01000039.1 GCA_900313925.1 uncultured Eubacteriales bacterium
TTAGATTTTAGGCATTTTTTTGACCTTTTTCAGCACTTTGTTTGATTATTAACAATTGGGTTTTCTCCATATATCATTACATTTTCTTATATCCGCATCTTTCCTCTTTTTCCTCTCCCTGTCTGCTCGTCGAAGGGAACTCTGTGCCAAATGTTTCAGGAATGATATAATGTGCTGGTATAAGAATCGGCCGCAGGATAAGGAGAATGGATGTCAAGGAAGGTAATCGGGCTTGTCGCCCATGTCGACGCCGGCAAAACGACACTTGCTGAAGCGATGCTATATACAGCCGGAAGCCTCCGGAGACTCGGCCGCGTGGATCATGGCGACTGTTTTCTGGACAGCGCCGCGCTGGAACGCCGCCGGGGCATTACCATCTTCGCAAAGCCCGCTCTGCTTCATTACGGTTCTTCCAATTTCGTGCTGATGGATACGCCGGGACACGGCGATTTTGCCGCCGAAGCGGAACGCGTTCTGCGAGTTCTCGACGCGGCCGTTCTGGTAATCAGCGGCACAGACGGCGTACAGGCGCATACGACGGTTCTATGGCATCTCCTGCAGCGCTATTCCATTCCCACGATTGTCTTTATTACGAAAATGGATGTAAGCTTCCTTTCCCGGGAGAAGCTTCTGTCGGATCTGCGGCATCACTTCGGGGCGGGCTTTGAAGATTTTACCGATCCCGATCCGGAGCAGATTGCCATGGTCGACGAAAAGGCTCTGGAGGAATATCTAAGCTCCGGTTCCCTATCCGTGCAGACTCTTTCCCAGCTTCTGCTGCATCGCAGGCTGTTTCCCTGCTTTTTCGGGTCCGGGCTGCGTTTGGAAGGGGTCGACCGGCTCCTTTTGTATCTCGATCGATATGTCCCGGCACCTGTCTACGGGGAAATTTTTCAGGCGCAGGTGATCAAAATCAGTCATGATTCTCAGGGCGTGCGTGAAACTTATCTGAAGCTAACCGGCGGCACGCTCCATCCCCGCCAGGAGATTGCGGAGCCTACCAGAGACACGCAGGTGCTTTCCGTCCGGGAGAAGGTAAATCAAATCCGCCTGTACAGCGGAAGCCGCTTCACCGCCTGCACGGAAATGCATGCCGGGGATGTTGCCGCCGTTACGGGACTCTCCCATACCGCGCCCGGAATGGTTCTTGGGAAAGGCTCCTGTCTTTCCGATCCGATTCTGGAACCCGTTCTGCGCTACCGCGTAATTCCGGAAAAGGAAGCGGATTTGGAAAAAGTCTATGCGTGCCTTTCCACCTTGGAGGATGAAGAACCCACGCTTCATCTGCAGTGGAATGCAGACAGCCGGGACCTTTTTGTGCACATCATGGGAGCGATGCAACTGGAAATCCTGCAGCGGCTGGCTGAAGATCGATTCGGCCTGCGCCTGACATTCGGTACGGGGCAGATCCTTTATCGGGAAACCATTGCTTCCGCCGTGGAAGGTGTAGGGCATTATGAACCCCTGCGGCATTATGCAGAAGTCCATGTCGCGCTTCTCCCCCAAAAGCGGAATTCCGGTGTTTCCGATACAAACGCCTGCGAGGATCGCGTCCTGTCCCCGGACTGGCAGAAAGTCATCCTGCAGCGGCTGGCCGTGCGGCAGCACCGCGGTGTCCTCACCGGCGCTCCGCTGACAGATGTCGAAATCTGCCTTCTCGCCGGCCGGGCAAGTCTTCCGCATTCCAGTGCCGCGGATTTCTGCCAGGCGGCGGATCGTGCAGTACGCCAAGGTCTCATGACTGCACAGAGTCTTCTATTGGAGCCCTACTATGCGTTCACCCTTGCCGTCCCTTCCTGCTGCCTGGGGCGCGCCATCCGGGACCTTCAGGCAAAGGGCGCCGAAATAGATCCGCCGGAATCCAAGGAGACTTCTGTCCTTCTCCACGGCCGCGCTCCGGCTGCAGAGCTGCAGAACTACAATGCAGAGCTTCTGGGCTATACGCACGGCCAGGGACAGCTCATCACCCGATTTGACGTGTATGAGGAATGCCGGAATGCGCAGCGCGTTATTCAGGCTAGAGGCTACAGCCCGGAGGCGGATAGGGAGAACCCGGCGGATTCCGTTTTCTTCCGTCATGGGGCCGGCTTTGCCGTCAAGTGGAACGAAGTGCCTTCCTATATGCACCTTGATACGCACTTTACCTCATCGGGAGGCGAGGCGGAACCGACGCCCCGCTACGAAAATTTTCATCTTGATGACCGGGAACTGGAAGAAATCATGGTCCGTGAGTTCGGCCCGATCCGACGTCCGCAATACACAAAGCCGGATTCGGATCGGCCGTCCGCACCGGCGCAGGAAATCCGGCCTCGTCTCCTTCTCGTAGATGGCTACAATGTCATTTTTGCCTGGGAAGATCTTCGACAGGCTTCCGACCGGGATATCAGTCTGGCGCGTGCAATGCTGCGCGACAGGCTGGCAAGCTTCTGCGGGTGCACGGGCTGTGAAATGGTGCTTGTTTTTGACGCCTACAAAGTAAAAGGAGGCACCGGAACCCATTCCAGCATCGGAACCATGCAGATCGTTTTTACTGCCGAAGGGCAGACCGCCGACGCTTATATTGCGTCCCTCGTAAAGGAAATCGGATCCAACTACCGCGTACAGGTTATTTCTTCCGACAGCCTCGTGCAGCTCTCCGCACTGGGATCCGGGGTGCTTCGGACGAGCGCCAGAGAATTCCGGCTCGATGTGGATTTGGTCCTTTCTCAGATGCGGCAGGAGCTTCGTATGCTTAAGGAAAAGAATAAAAACAGCAGACTGGGAGATGCAGTGAGCAATGCCGGAACAGAATCCTGAAAATATCCTGCGCAGAGCAGAAGATCTTGCAAGGCGCTGCGTGCGCCAGGATCGTATCCTGTCCAGCAGTTTTTTGACTCCAGCGGAGCAAAGCGTCGTGCAGGGATGGGTACACCGAAGTTCCCTGGAATGCAGCATTCTTTTTCAAGGCGGCAGATTGGAGTGCGAAAGGAAGCTGGCTTTATTTCTGCCTCCGGGCGTGAAGGAGGAATCTCTTTCCCTGGATCCGTACATTCAAGCCGTGGAAGTAGCAAATCATTATAAGCCCTTGTGTCACCGGGATTACCTTGGCGCTGCTCTCAGCCTGGGTCTGAAGCGGGAAACCCTTGGTGATATATGGGTACTTGAGCCCGGTGCCTTCTTTTTTTGTACCCCTACGGCGGCGGAGTTCATTCTGCAAAACCTAGTGCAGGTCGGAAAAAGCGGCGTAACGGTTCGGAGGGTTTCCTTAGACGCACTTCCCTCTCCTCCCGGAGCTTCCATTCCCGTCCGCTTTACCGTGCAAAGCCCCAGATTGGATGCCATTGTTCGAAGCCTCTTCCATATTTCCCGTCCCGACGCGGTTAAAGCGATTGCTTCCGGCCGTGTTATGCTGAATTATATGCCCTGCCTCCGTCCGGACATGGAAGTGCACGAAAAGGATATTCTTTCCTTCCGGGGACATGGCAAAGCGAAAATTTCGGAATTTGGAGGAACAACTCGAAGAGGCCGGCTTTCCGTTTCGGCGGAATTGTACCGATAGCCGTTTGCTTCCCTGTCCCTCCGCATTCCGAGCGAAAAAGGGCGGAGGGGCGGAAAACACGATGGAGTAGATTATGAAATAAGGCAAAATTGTTCTGAAATTCTCCGAATTTCTGCAATTTTACCCAGATTATTAAAAAAGTATATCCTAATTTTTTCAGCTTATGTTATAATGAATTTTTGTTAAGATAAACGGAAACACGGAGCAGTTTATAAATATGAATTATGTTGTCATAGATTTGGAATGGAATCAGGCCATGAGTTCCAAATCATCCGTTTTCAACCGGCTTCCGATACATCTGAAAGGTGAAATAATCGAAATTGGGGCGGTAAAATTGGATGAAAATCTGCAGCCCTGTGATGAATTCACAGTCGATGTAAAACCGGTCTATTTTAAACGGATGCATTATAAAGTCAAAAAGCTGACCGGCTTTGACTCCGAAAGGCTTTCCCATGGTCTCCCGTTCGCAGCCGCATTCGAAAAGTTCCGCTCCTGGTGCGGCGGTGACACGGTGTTTATCACCTGGGGCTATGACGACCAGGGAATTATGGAGCAGAACATCATCGTTCACGATCTGGACTGGGACTGGATCTCCGGCTGGATCAATCTGCAGCTTATATACAATCAGCAGGTCGGCGGAGACAAAAATCAAAAATCTCTCACGACCGCAATGGAGAAATTTAACATTGAGCAGACCCGCACCGCACACGACGCGCTGGGCGACGCTTATAATACAGCACTGATAGCCACGCGGCTGGACCTGCGGAAGGGGCTTGCAAATTACCCCTCCTTCCTCCGAGGAGATGAAAGTCGGGATTCGATGCTGGCTGATTCCCCAGCAGAAATCATCCCCGTAAATCATGATTCGTTCAGTGGCTTTCTGTCGAAGAACGATGTTTTCGCTTCCGAAGAGCTCTGTACGATTCCCTGCCCGAAATGCGGCAAGCCAATGCGCGCCAGTCACTGGATTAACCAGGGGGATCAGAGATACATGAATATTTTTTCCTGCGGCAAGGATAAGGTGTATTATCTGGTGCGATATAAATTTCGAAAAGATGAGGATTCCCGCTGGAACGTCAGTCGCCTGATTTACAATGCGGACGCAAGGCAGCTGGAATTCTACAAGAGCAAAGCCCGACAGGCAAAGTCGCGTGCTCGGCACAATGCGCCGCGGAGTAAAGCCTGAAGCTCTCCCTAGTACTTTTTATATAGTACGCTCATACAGTCTGTAATGTATGGAAAACCGTCGGTCCCAGCAGAGAAGGACCGGCGGTTTTCCGGGCATTTCGGTACCGTGTTCTTAGATCCGAAGGAAAATTTCAGAATCTATCCCAGGCAAAAAAGCCCTGCTTCCGGGAAGGCTGCCTCCGCAGGTGAAATAGAAGGTGAGCCCTTTCTTGTCGCAGAAATTTATAGGGTGTTTAAAGGGAACCATCACAGCTGCCTCAAAAGAAATCCCGCAGCCGTGGAGACGAGTCTGAAAACTGTCTTATTGAATATTTGCAGGGGCGATTGGCCGCCGCAATCGTTATTCGTAACGCAGGAATTGCATTCGGTTCTGGTGCATCGCCTTATGTCTGCCCGCAGCCCGCTCCGTCACAGGAATTTCGAGGGACGGTTTTCTACAGTTCCGAAAGTTCCTTTTCTTCCTCCTCCTGCAAAACTGTATCCGCCTCCGCCGCATCTTTGTGAATCTGAGATGCGAGCTGCTTTGTATCCGGGAATTTCCGTTCCGGACGCAGATATTTATAAAAGGAAATTTTTACGTATTCTCCATAAAGATTTCCACTGAAATTCAGAAGAAAGCTTTCAATATTCAGGCGGTTTTCCGTACTGACTGTCGGCCGGACGCCGATATTGCTGACAGCGTGATAAACCCCGCCGTTCTGAAGCTCGACTTTTGTCGCATAAACCCCCTTCCGCGGCACTACGATCCCCTGCGGAAACGGGAGATTGATCGTAGGCGTACCCATTTTTGTTCCCAGGTGATAGCCTGTTTCAACGCGCCCGACAAGAATATGCGGATGGCCGAGGAAGCGATTTGCCCTCTCCATTTCCCCATCTTGAATCAGGGAGCGGATATATGTGGAGCTTACCACCGTATTCTCTATTTTCACTGCCGGGATAATGTCGCAGCCGATTCCCACGTGCTTGCAGTAATTCTGCATTTTTTCCGCCGTGCCCTCTGCCCGGTTCCCAAAAGTGAAGTCGTGACCGACCACGATCCATCCAATATTCAGATCTTTGATGAGCACCTCCGCAAATTTCTGCCAGGGCATCGTAAGCATATCCCTGTTAAAATGCAGCAGTACTACCTCTTCAATACCGAAAAGCTCCCGTACCAGCAGCTGTCTTTCTTCCGCAGAGTTAATAAGATTTACTGAGTGACCTGTAACCAGCACATCAGGGTGGACATCAAAGCTCACTACGGAAGGATGATAACTATTTTCGTCGGCTACTTCCGCGGTGCGCCGCATCAGTGCCGCATGCCCCCTATGAATCCCATCAAAGAATCCCAGCGCTACGGCTCTTTTCTGTTTCCCCATATCCATATATGCCTTTCCGGACAGGTTTCCTCTCCGGAAATTCCTCTCTTCCTTACTTGTTGTCTGTATGTGGTCTGCCGTGCTATTTCCTTAGGGCGACTTCCGATTCCGTTTCAAAAAAGCTCTTGACCGTTCTGAGCGTGCCCTCTTCTGCCCTGCCAAGAAGGAGAAATTCCCCTTCTTCTGAATATACGCGGTAAACACCGTCTTGGGCGTCCGTATCTGAATCCGCTCCGTTACGCAGTCTTCTTTCCTGCTCCCGGCTGCAGAACAGCACAGGGCTGTCTGTAAAAAGCGTTTCCACCGGAAGAAGACATTTCTCCGGTGCCGCAAGGATCTGCTCCAGCGAGTGGGCATTCTTTATATCAAATGGACCGTTTCCTGTCCTGCGAAGGGCGGCCATGCAGGCTCCGCAGCCCAGAGCTTCTCCAATGTCATTGCAGAGCGTCCGGATATACGTTCCCTTGGAGCATTCCACGTCCAGAATAAAATCGCCATTTTCTTCCCCCGCCACGATAAGCGAATGGATGGTGATTGTCCTCGGCTGCCTTTGCACCGTCTTCCCTTCGCGTGCAATTTCGTACAGCCGTTTTCCATTATGCCGGAGGGCAGCAAACATTGGAGGAACCTGCTGGATTTCCCCGCGAAACTGCGGCAGAACTTTCTCCAGCTGTTCCCGGCTGACAGAGGCGTCGGTCTGCCATAATATCGTACCTGTCGTATCCTGCGTATCGGTAACAAGCCCGGGATGCAGCCTTGCACGGTATCGCTTGGTCCCTTCCATTGCAAATTCGATGGCACGCGTTGCGCGTCCTAGAAAAACGGCAAGCACGCCCGTTGCCATGGGATCCAAGGTACCGGAGTGCCCGATCTTTTTTTCTCCAGTTGCCCGCCGAATCTGCCTTACAACCGCGAAACTCGTAAGTCCCTCCGGTTTATCTGCAATAATGATTCCGGTCATGAAAGATTCTCTTTGACAGCAAGTAGGATTTTTTCCTTCGCTTGCTCCGGAGCGCAGTTCAGCGTGCAGCCGGAGGCCATGCGGTGCCCGCCACCTCCGAAAGCCGCACAGATCCGACAGCTGTCAACATCGGGTCCGGTGCGAACGGAAACACGGCTTGTTCCGTCTTCTTTCTCGCGTATCGTAATAAAGACCCGTGGCCCTTCAATTCTTCCTACTACATTGGCCAAATCGTCACAGTCATTTTCCGTTGCACCGGCTTTTTTCATCATTTCCTGCGTAACAATGGCCACGGCAACCCTGTCTTCACAGTAGAACGTAACGCCCGCATAAATTGCGCTCTCCAGAAGCAGACGCGCGCGGGATATTTTCCGGAAGAAAATCTCATTCAGCTGGTTCAGGTCCGCTCCCGCATCCAGCGTATCCGCTGCTGCGCGGAAGGCCGCTGCATCGGTGTTGGAATGCTGAAAGCAGCCGGTATCCGTCGAGATTGCAATATAAAGGAGGGTTGCTTCCTCTTGTGTAAGTCCGCCGCAGAGTTCCCTAATAATCTGCAGGATCAGCTGGCCTGTTGCGGCACACGTCGGATCCACCAGCATCGAGCCTGCATATCCCGTATTGGAAGGGTGATGATCGACTGCAAGGTCCACGGCGCCTGAAAACCCCTTCGCAAAGAGCTGCTCTTCCGCAACATCCACAGCCACAACGGCGCCGGGAACATAGCTCTCTGGGGCAAAGTAGGCTTTTACAAACGGCAGATATTTTTCCGTCGTCTCCGGATTCGGATAAAGCCAGGCGGTCTTCCCGATGCGCTGCAGTGCCGAGCAGAGCGCACCGGCGCTTCCCAGCGTGTCCCCGTCCGGGCGAGTATGCGTTAAGAGGAGAAAGCGATCTCCGGATCGCAAAATTTCTGCTGCTTTCGCCGCATCAATTCTCATTCTGTTCCGCCTCATTTTTCTCCAGGTCGTCAATGACCTTGCTGATGTGCGCACCGTATTCGATAGAGTGATCCAGTGCGAAAACAAGTTCCGGCGTGTACCGAAGCCGGACGGTACTCCCCAGTTCCCTTCGCAGCCATCCGGAAGCGGAACGCAGTCCCTTCATAAATTCTTTCTCGTCATTCAGTCCATACACGCTCAGCCAGATTTTGCAGTAGCGGAGATCCCCTGTGGTTTCCACCCGAGTTACGCTGATCATTCCCTGCTGCACCCTTGGATCCTTGATTTCCCGCAGAAGAGAGGAGACCGCCAGCTGTATGTCATCATTGATTCGTGCAATTCTGTTTGTGGGCATAGCCTGCTCCTATAAAAAATAAGTCGGCAGCGCGGCGCCGGCATTCGAATCTCGTTTTCTCCGTCTGCGCTGCAGGTTCGTTTCCCGTCTTTGAAAAGGGGCACGGCGCACCGTGCCCGCTATGTTCTTTCTTCGATCCGGTCTCCGGAAACTCAGGCGTTCCGGACCTCTTCCATAACAAAGCTCTCAATAACATCTCCGACATGCACATCATTGAATTTGTCTATCTGCATGCCGCATTCATAGCCGTTCTGCACTTCCTTCACATCATCCTTGAAACGGCGCAGGGAAGCAAGATCTCCCTCATATACAACGATATTGTCCCGCAGTACTCGTACTTTGCTTCCGCGCTGGATTTTTCCGTCCGTGACATAGCAGCCCTCAATGGTTCCGACTTTCGAAACCTTCCACAGTTCCCGGACCTCCGCGTGTCCCAGGATCGCTTCCCGCAGCGTCGGCGACAGCATGCCTGTCAGAGCCGCCTCGATTTCATTGATGCAGTCGTAGATGACCCGGTAGAGCCGAATATCTACTTTCTGTCTGGCCGCCTCATCCCGCGCTGCATTGTCCGGACGTACATTAAAGCCGACAATAATTGCATTGGAAGTGGAGGCCAGCATGACATCGGATTCATTGATTGCACCGACGCCTGCATGAATAACCGAAACCTTCGCCTCTTCATTCGACAGTTTCTCAAGCGACATGCGGACAGCTTCTACCGATCCCTGAACATCCGCCTTCACGATAATATTCAGTGTCTTCATTTCGCCGGCTTGTATCTGGCTGAAAAGATCCTCCAGCGTAATCTTCTTGCTTCCTCCGCTAAGAGCATCTTTCGCTTCCGCTTTCCGCTGATCCACAAGCTCCTTCGCCATATGTTCATCCGCGACGACATTGAACGTATCGCCCGCGCTGGGCACTTCAGACAGGCCGGAAATTTCCGCCGGCATGGAAGGACCGGCTTCCGTGATATTTTCTCCTTTATCGTTAACCATGGTGCGGACTCTGCCGACTGCAGTTCCGGCGATAATCAGATCGCCTTTGCGCAGCGTTCCGTTCTGCACAAGGACTGTTGTTATCGGACCGCGGCCTTTGTCCAGCCGTGCCTCGATAACCGCACCTTTTCCCGCACGGTTCGGATTTGCCTTCAGTTCCTGCATTTCCGCAACGAGAACCAAGTTCTCCAGCAGATCGTCAACGCCATCGCCCGTCTTGGCTGAAATCGGGCAGATAATTGTGTCGCCGCCCCACTCCTCGCTGACAAGGTCATATTCGGTCAGCTGCTGCTTAATCCGATCCGGATTCGCTCCTTTGACATCCATCTTATTAATTGCCACAACGATGGGAATGTTCGCCGCCTTCGCATGATTGATGCTTTCCACCGTCTGCGGCATGATTCCGTCGTCCGCAGCGACAACCAAAATTGCGATATCCGTGATCATGGCGCCGCGGGCACGCATCGCCGTAAACGCCTCATGGCCCGGGGTATCCAGAAATGTAATCGGCTTTCCGTTGATCTCGGCCGTGTAGGCGCCGATGGCCTGCGTAATTCCACCCGCTTCTCCCGCAGCAACATGCGTATGCCGGATATAGTCCAGAAGGCTCGTCTTGCCATGGTCTACATGTCCCATGACCACAACGACCGGCGCTCTCGGGACCAGATCCTTTTCTTCGTCTTCACTGTCATCTATCAGCTTTTCTTCCACTGTGACAATGACTTCCTTCTCGACTTTGCAGCCCATATCCAGAGCGACAAGGGCCGCGGTATCGTAGTCGATTGTATCGGATACAGAGGCGAAAATTCCCTCCTTCATAAGCTTCTTTATCACTTCTGCGGAAGTTTTCTTCATGCGGCTAGCCAGTTCGCCCACCGTAATTTCATCCGGAATAAGCACTCGGACAGGCTGTTTTTTCGCAATCTCCAGCTGCAGCCTCTGCATTTTCTCTTTTTCTTCCTGGCGGCGCTTGTTCGAAGAGATCTGCCCCTGTCTTTTCTTCTGGCGGTTTCCGAATTTCTCTTTTCCGCCGCGGCGCAAATCCCGATCGCGACCGCTGGTTCCCGCCATGCGGTCGAACTTTTCATCGTATTTTTCAATATTGACGTTGCTGGAACGGGTATCCACCACCCGTTGGTTTGCTACCTTGCGGCTGGTTTCCTGAATAACCTGCGGCTCTTCGGTTGTATTTGCGGACCCTATCGGCTGGAATATCTGCGAACGAGTCTGCCGCGGTTTTTCCTGTCTGCGGGAATCCGAGGTTTTCCTATCGGAGCGCTGCTGTGCCTGAGATGCACGCTCTTCGAATCGCTTCAGTGCATCCGAGCGGGCGGCAGCCGCCCGATTCGGTGCGGCGGACTCCGGCTTGCGTGGTGTTTCCGTATGGGCAGCCGGTTTTTTCTGCGGCTGCTTCGCAATCGGCTTTTCGGGAGCAGCTTCCGGTTTTTCTTCCCTCTTCGGAGCGGCTTTCTTCACCGGTTTCGTTTCTTTCTTCGGCTGCTCCTGGAAGACTTCTGCCAGACTCTCCAGCTGATGATGTTGTGTCAGATAATCGAATATGAAGTCCAGCTCATCCGTCTCGAGGACCTGCATATGGTTCTTCGGTGCCTTTGAGAATTTTTCAAGAATTTCGCCGATCTCTTTTGAGGAGACCCCGAAATCCTTGGCTACCTCATGCACCCTGTACTTTACTACAATACTCATACGCCGTTCCTCCTTGCCGCCTTTGTCCTTTCTTTCTCTATCGCATCTTCCGCTGTTTGCCGCTGTTCTTCCGCCAGCCGTTTTTCCAGTGCCCGTGCAAATCCTGCGTCCGTTACCGCCAGAACCGCGGTGTTCCGGCTGCCGACAAAATGGGATATTTCCTCCCGTTTCCCCGGCAGTGTCTGCAGAACTACTCCCGATTCCGATGCCAGCCGTTCCGTTTTCCGTCGGATATCCCGGCCTGCATCCGAAGCAAGGAGCAGCAATGCTGCCTGACGCTTCCGCACCGCTTCCTCTACCCGGCTCTGTCCCAGCGGAAGTTTTCCCGCACGGCGCATAAGCCCCAGAAACTGCAGCGTCTTTTCCGTCATTCTCCATCCTCCAGCTGCCTTTGCAGCTGATCATAAATTTCTTTCGGTATTTTGACGTTCAGCGAACGCTCCAGCGCCCGATTTCGAATGGCCTTCTCCAGGCATTCCCGATTCGGGCATACATATGCGCCCCGTCCGGATTTTTTTCCCTTGAAATCCAAAGCGATGTTTCCTTCTGGGTCTCTCACAACCCGTATCAGTTCCTTCTTTGGTTTCCTTTCCCTGCAGCCGCTGCACTGCCGCATTGGAACTTTCTGAGGCATTCATCCGTCCCCTTTCCAAGTTATCAATACGCCTCTGATTCCGGCTTGATGTCAATTTTGAAGCCGGTCAGCTTCGCGGCAAGACGGGCGTTCTGCCCTTCTTTCCCGATGGCCAGCGACAGCTGGGAATCCGGCACGACTACCCGGCAGCTCTTTCCGTCCTCCTGCATTTCCACAGAGAGAACCTCCGAAGGACTGAGGGCTGCAGCTACATACTCTTCCGGGTTGTCCGAATACTTAATAATATCTATTTTCTCTCCGCCGAGCTCATTGACTATATTGGAGACCCGTCCGCCTTTAGGCCCTACACAGGCACCGATGGGATCTACCGCCGGATCCACCGCATAGACGGACATCTTCGTGCGGCTTCCCGCTTCCCGCGCAATAGACTTGATTTCTACATCACCGTTATAGATTTCGGGAACCTCGAGTTCGAACAGCCGCTTGACCAGATTGGGATGCGTACGGCTGATAACGATATGCGGTCCCTTGCTCGTGTTACGTACTTCCACGACGTAGACCTTTATGAGTTCGCCTTCCCGCAGCTCTTCTCCCCAAATCCGCTCATTGGGGCTGAGAATTGCCTCTGTATATTCAGCGCTGGAATTGATGCGAATGGAGACCGTTCCGTTGCGGGGCTCTACGCGGGTCACGACTCCCGTAAGGATTTCATGCTCCTTGGAAGTGAACGCGTCCATAATAACACCGCGCTCCTGCTCGCGGATAGCCTGAATAATCACCTGCTTTGCGGATTGCGCCGCTATTCGTCCGAATTTTTTAGGCTCCACCAGAACAGCAACCGTGTCCCCGACCGCTGCCTTTTTTTCTATCCGCCGCGCCGCTGTCAGGTCAATTGCCCGGGCCGGATCCTCAACCTGCTCCACAACTGTTTTGTGGATCACCATTTCCACGGTTTTTGTGTTTTCATCCAAAATCACTTCTGCCAAATCGGCGCTGTTGGGGCTGTCCTTGCGAAGCGCCTGCAGCATGGCCTGCCGAATTTTTTCATACATGAACTCCTTCGGAATCCCCTTTTCCCTTTCCAGCGCGTCCAGAGCATCAAAAAATTCTGAATTCATCACTTGTTACCTCTTTTGTCTTCTGTTCTCTATATTTCTTCGTGCAGATTAACCTGCGCCAGCTGTTTTTCCGTAAATTCCTTCACATCGTTTCCGACACGAACCCGGACAGTGCCGTCTTCGTAGCCTTCCAGGACTCCCAGTAGGCTTCGGCTGCCTTCCTGCGGCTCATAGAAGCTCAGTTTTACGGGCGCCCCTATGAACTGCTCAAAGTCCGACGGTCTTCTTAGCCGGCGCTCGCACCCTGCGGAGCTAACCTCAAAGGTATAGCTCTGCGGAATCGGGTCTTCCCTGTCCAGGATCGGATCCAGCGCTCGGCTGATTCTCTCGCAGTCATCAATACTTACGCCACCGTCTCGATCGATATAGACCCGCAGGAACCATGTGCCCGCTTCCCGGACGAATTCCACATCCCAGAGCCGGCATCCGTTCTCCTTTACAATGGGCTCCGCCAGTGCGGCAACCTTCTCTGTCACTTTGCTCATACGCATGGCCCTCCGCATCGCCGCGCAAAACCGTTCTATTCATGAAAAAGAGTGGGCAGCACCCACTCTTAAACAACCAACACTTGCTCTGCTATGATAACACCGCCAAAATTAGATTGCAAGCGGAAATTTACCGTATTTTCGCCCTTTTTCCCGCTTTTTTCCCTTTCGCGCCTCTGCCGAGTCTTTCCCCCGCATGCTATTCCGAATAAAGCTTCAGAAATTCTTCCAGGCACAGTCCGTTCTTCATAATGTACTGCGCCGCTTCCGTACCAACATACCGGAAATGATACGGCTCATAAAAGCCGGTAATATTTACCTTTTCCAGCGGGTAGCGCTGGATGAATCCATACTCTGCGCAGTGCTGTGTAAGCCAGGCAAGCGTCTCTTCCGCTAGGGTTTCCTCCGAGTAGGATTTGCAGATAGAATCTGTCAGATCCACGGCAAGTCCCGTTTCGTGCTCATTATAGCCGGCTTGTGCAACAAACTGCCCCGCAGCCTGCCGGGAGGATTCTGTTGCCTGGCCCGTAGAGGAAAGTTCTTCCGCCTTTCTTGTAAAGTAATATTCCGCTTCCGAATAGGGTGTAAACGCAAGATTGACAACCGTGGAATGCCCCGCCGCGGCACAGTCTCGGAGCATGGCGTTGAGCTCCGAAACGGCCCGCTCGTCAAAGCAGAGCTCCGATCCCTCGATTTCCACGGCGGTCGGGTCGCTCGTGTTCGCATGCGTTTTATTTACAAGTACGAGCTCCCACTCCGATGTATCAATTTCGGGCAGCGTATTTTCCACGCCGCCCTGTCCGGAGGAGGCTGCGCCGTTTTTCTGAATCTCAGCGCTGGTATCATTGTCCAGGGCAATGCCCTGTGAAGCATACCAGCGCCGATAGACAAGAAAACCCGTAAACAGAGCCAGAAGAAGCACTGCCACAATCCATATGCGTTTTTTTCTGGCGGCAGCGCCGGAATTATTCCGTTCCGTTTTTCCAGCCATGCGTATACTCTTCCTCGCCTTAAATACTCTGTGATGCGGTGCTGTTCCTTTTGATGAAGCGCCGCTTTCCTTTAGAATATATACCATATTCTTTCTTTCCGGACAAGAGCGCCCGTTTCCATCCGGGGCCAATGCCAATGCCGAACATTGCAAACTTCCGCCGATAAGTCTATAGTATTGACAGTTATATTTACGGAAGTGTGGTGAATCACAGCATGCATGGAGAAGATAACTCCCCTTTGGCGTCTTCCGCTTTTTCCTCTCTTCACGAGGAGCATTGCAGCGGGGGACATTCCCATGATCACGGCGATCCGTGCACGGCACACAGCCATACGCACAGCCACCAGCAGACCAAAGCGGTCATCAATCGGCTCAGCCGGGCCATCGGCCACTTGGAATCGGTAAAGCGGATGGTCGAAAACGGAGAAGACTGCTCTCAGGTGCTGATTCAGATCGCTGCCGTCCGTTCCGCGCTGAGCAGCACCGCAAAGGTTATCCTGAAGGATCATATGGAGCACTGCATTGCGGACGCCTTCCAGACCGGTGATGAAGCGGAGCTTGAAGAACTCAGCAAGGCGATTGATAAATACATATAGCTGCCCGGTATGCAGCGCAGCGCCCCCGGCTTAGTGAAGCTGGAGGCGGCTGTAGAATCGCGGCAAATTTCTTTGTTCGGGGATATATAGAGATTCCTCTTCCCGCGCCAAACGGGGCGCATTTCTGTCCGCACTATCCGGCATCAAACGGATCAAAGAATTTTTGGGCGGATGGTTACTGTCCTTCTTTCAAACCTGCTGCGAAAAGCGGAAGATAAATCTGGCGCTCCCCGCCGGCGAAGCCGCGTGAGGAACGCCTTACATTGAGGAACTGCTAGCCCTGCTGTTCCGATCCGCGCCCACGCCGTCCCGGCGACGGGCGTCCTACCTTATCGTTTTTCGGCAGGCTGCCTCCCTACATTGTCAAGCCCCCGATCAGCATTTTCAGGCCAAGCGCTACAATCAGCACCGCGCTGCCTTTCACCATCCATTTTATTGCTTTGCCCCTGAGAAAGGATCCGAAGACAGAGAACGCAAGGAGAAGCGGTATCGTACCAAGGCACCATACAAACATGTACTTTGCGCCCAGCAGAGCGCTGCCGGTGCTCATGGCAAAAACCCACATGGCGGAGCTTGCGCCGCAGGGCATAATGCCCGTAAGAAGTCCAACCAGAAGCGGCCTGCCGACCCAGCGTTTTCGCGTCTGCGCCGGGAGGCTGCATGCGCCCGGAAGCGTCGGAGAAAGTGCGCGAAGGCCCGGAATGAGCCCCCACATATTCAGTCCAATTCCCAAAACCGCGGCGCCCGCCAAAACAAATATGATTGCCTTTGCCTGCGGAGAATACGTAAGCGTTCTGCCCAAAAAGCCGAAGACCGCACCCAGCACGGTTGCCGTAATAAGGCGCCCTGCGTTATACGCGGAACCGGCAAGGAGGCTGTTGCGTTTATGATTTTCACTCGGCTTCAGGGAAGGATCCGTTGTCTGCGAAAGCAGAATTCCTCCGCACATCCCGATGCAGTGCGTCCCCGTCAGAAGGCCGATAAGAAATACGTATCCAAACGTCGCGCCCGTCTGCAGCGCCGGAATGGAAATCCATTCCCCCAGGCGGGTAAAAAGAAAGTACAGCACGGCTACCGCAGCAAGGCAAAGAAGGTCTACCGTCATTCCCGCGGCACCCCCGTTTCCCGGTGGGTATCCCGCTTTGCTGAGCACTGTGCCCAGATCCTGCTCCGAGACGATATCGGGATCGTAAGTTACGGCAATGCGGCTCCGGATATAATCTGTTTTTACATCAATCACGCCCCGCGTCTGCATCAGCACGCTCGAGATGGTGTCCGTGCACTGCCTGCAAACGACTCCCTCCACGCGCGTCTCGTAGACTTTATCCTGCATTTCTGTTTCCCCCGGTCTTGCTTTTTTCCAGTGCGTGCCGCAGTTTCAGCGCATGCATAAGCACGCCAATCGAAGATAATGACATCAGTGTTGCGCAGATGGAAGGATGAAGAATTCCAATCGCCGCTGCCGGAATTCCAATAAGATTGTAGCAAAAGGCCCAGGTAATGTTCTGCCGCACATTCCGCATCGTAATTTGCGAAAGCTGAAAAACGTCCGGCAGTTTTTCGACATTCCCGGAGGCGAGAAGAATTCCTGCTGCCTCCACTGCAATTTCCGATCCGGTTCCCATCGCTACGGAGACATCTGCGGCTGCCAGAGTCGGCGTGTCATTGATGCCGTCTCCGACCATACAGACCCTTACTCCCCGCTTTTTCAGTTCCTCTACTTTTTCCTCCTTCTCCGCCGGGAGTACCTGCCAATAAATATGTTCCGGAGAAATTCCCGCCTGTGCACCGATCGCCTCCGCCGTTTCACGGCTGTCTCCGGTCAGCATTCCGACGGTATATCCCTGTTCTTCCAGATTCCTTATCATGGCGGGAACACCCGGCTTCAAGCGATCCGCAACGCCGAATACGCCCTGCAGCGTTCCTTCCTGCGCAAGGCAGATCTCGCTTTTCGCTTCCCTGCGCAAATCCCGCATTTTTCGAAGCGGTTCGATATCGATGCCGTTTTCTGCAAGAAATTCCCGACTGCCGCAGAGCGTACTTCTGCCGTCCACGGTTCCCTGCAGTCCCCTTCCCGCAATGTACCGGACCTGCTCCGCGTGCGGTGGAAGCACGCCTTCCCCCAAGCCGGCGGCATACTCCGTAATGGCGCGAGCCAGCGGATGATCCGAACGGTATTCCAAACCGGCTGCCAGACGCACCAAATCTTCCGGTGTGCCTTTCACGCACAGAACATCCGTTACTTCGGGCTTTCCTTCCGTCAGCGTGCCGGTTTTGTCAAAAATTACGGTCGTTGCCTCGCAGGCTTTTTCCAGTTCTTCCCCGCCGCGAAACAGAATTCCCAGCTCCGCGGCTCGCCCGGATCCGACCATCAGGCTTGTCGGTGTCGCGAGCCCAAGCGCGCAGGGGCAGGCGATGGCAAGCACGTCACAGCAGGCAAGCATTGCCGGAGGAAATTCTCCCGGGCGCACCCAGAAGTACCAGGCGGCAAATACCGCCGCAGCAATGAGTACAACCGCAGGCACGAACCAGGAAGCGATCCTATCCGCGAAGCGCTGTATCGGTGCTTTGGAATTCTGGGCTCTGCGGACAATTTCCACGATGCGGCTGAGCGTGGACTGCTTTCCAAGATTTTCTGCCGCAATCCGGACCGTGCCGTCCCGGTTAAGGCTGCCCCCGATCACATGATCTCCGGCGCTGTGATCCACCGGCATGCTTTCCCCTGTCAGCATCGACTCATCAACGGCACACTGCCCCTCCAGGATGATGCCGTCAACCGGTATGCGCTCACCCGGCCGGACAAGAACGACATCGTGCTGCTGAATGTCGTCAATGTCTGTTTCCTGCCATCGTCCGTCTTTCTCCACCATTGCGGTCTTGGGCTGCAGACGAAGCAGCTTCCGTATTGCGCCGGAAGTTTCGGATTCGGCAGTTGCCTCCAAATATTTTCCGAAAAGGATCAGAGAAACCAGAACTCCCTGCGCGGAATAATAAAGCTTTACGTATCCGGTCACGGTAAACGCGATATATGTGCTGTAAAGGTACAGTATCGTCGTTGATGCCGCCACAAGGAAATCCATGCCAAGCGACTTGTTGCGGATGCCGCGCAGCGCGCCCCGGTAGAAAACCATCGCCGGACCCAAAGCAATTGCCGTTCCAAAAAGAAATTGGATCTTGGGTGCGATTTCCCACATCAGCGGTACAGTAAGAATGGCTGCTGCCACCAGCGCGCGCAGAAGGCGGATGCGCTTCTGCAGCTGCTGCTCCTCCTCGCCGCCGCGAATTTCCGCGACCTCCGCTTCCAGTCCCGCGGACCGGCACGCATCCAGCAGCTGCCGCGCCTCGACCTGAACCGGCCAGCAGGTTACGGTCAGCGTTCCGGAAGCAAAATCGGCCTCCGTTTCCTTGACACCGAAGACCGATTGAAGATATTTTTCCGCTTCCGGGTACTTTTCCTGCAGATTCCTGCAGCACAGATCTGTCTGCTCCAAGGGGACTTGGTACCCGGTTTTTTTAACGCGCATCGCCAAGTGCGCCAGGTCGGTCTGCTCCTCATCATACTGAATCCGGGCACAGGCGGCCGCGTAATTTACAGCCACCGCCTGCACACCCTTTTCCTTCAGTATGCTCTCATCGAGTCTCGCAACGCACGCCGCGCAGTCCATACCCAAAATTTTCAGATTGACTTCCCGCATGCAAGCTTTCCCTTCCCGGCACAGCCTTCTCCTCTGCTTCTTTATGCCGCCGCTTTCTGTGCAGTAAAGGAGCGTTTAATCTCAATATATTTCTTGAGTCCAACATAGCTTCCCGGCAGGCAGCAGCAGGGAACATGGAACAAGAGCACCCAGCTCAGCCAGTCGATCCCCTGATAGTACACACCTTCATAGGTAACGCCGCGGATGAGCTCAAAATATGAATAGTTCCAGATGCCCCAGATTCCTGTCGCCGATCCGCAAAGATGCAGGATAACAAAGCCGCAGGAGGTCACGAGGCCCGCGGCAAATAGCACGAGGCAGGCCGATATGCGTCTGGTTTTTACAAGAAAAATCGTAACGACCGGCAGGACATAAACCACAAGATTAATGATCCAGAGCTGCAGCGGAATCGTATAATGCCAGTTGAACGCCTGGCGGATATGATCCCCGTCATGAATCAGGGCCGCGATGACCATTACAATTGCCCAGGTCATCAGAGTTTTTGCAGTTTTCTCATCCAGTTTCTTATCCAAAAGCTCCATGGTCTGCTTGTCTTTCTGCGACATGGTGATTCCTCCTAAAATGACCATATGGTTTTTGTTGACCAATTGTTAAATTTAAGGTAACATATTGTTTAGAACTTGTCAATATTCTCTTTTGAATTCGGAAATGGGTTTCCGCCTGCTGCCGTACCCCGGGTCGCGGTGCCGGCGGGTCTTCTTTCAGCAGGATTCGGGTTTGACGCCTTTTTGCCGCAACGCTATAATGAGCTACAGTCGGAAAAAGGAAATGTGATTGTCTTACGGAGGTTTTGAATGCCGATTATTGTTGATAAGGACGCGGTACGAGAAGAAATTCTCATGGCATTTCAGCGCTGCATCGTGCGAAAGCCGATGACGAACATTTCCCTGCGGGATATCGCCCGCGAAGCGGGGATGTCGCATCCCAAGCTTCTCAACTACTTTACGGATAAGGATGAAATAATCCTAAGCTACTGCAAATATACCCGGGAGTTCATGTCGGAAAAATGCACTGAGTGGTTTCTGAGCCACGATCGCCGGGACTACCCTTCCAATCTTGCCTTCATGAACGCTTTTATGGAATATGTGGCGAGCGGAAAGGAAGGCGAGTTTCGTCCGAACGCGACGACCCAGACCTATGTGCTGGCACAGTATAACGGTGATATACGGGAGCTTGTCACAGGAGAATTCCGCGAATGGCGAGAGTTAATGGAAACGTGTCTAATCAGCATTTACGGGGAAAGCGTCGGGAAGAATGAAGCCGAAGCGATGATGATCCTGATCGCGGGGACCTTTATCTGCAACTATAACCATGCCCTGACCGGAAATATCAACGGCAACATTCTCGGGTACTTGGGAAATCTCACGAAATCCTGAACCGCATCGCCGTCGGCATCCCGCTCCGCGGCTTTGTTCGCCCTGCAGAATTTTCGAATTTTCTCGCGTACAGCGGCAAAGCGGCCTGTCGAACCGACAGGCCGCCGTTTTTTCCGCTTATCTTACGATTCCTTGCCCGCAGCAGGTTCCTCCCGGTCAGAAGGAGCCTCTCCTGCAACCGGGAGCACCGGCTTGGCGGAGACCGCCACGGCTCCCGGTGCCTTTTCCGGATTCTTTTTTTCTTCGTTCGAAGCCGCCGCGCATTCCCGCGCTGGCTCCTGCGGCTCCGGCTCGCCTTTTTCCATTCCCTGCCCCAAAGCAGATGGGCGAACCAGTCCTTCGGGCAGCCGCTGGATATACACGTCCTGCCAGAACTGTTCTTCAAAGAACATGCAGCTTTCAAATATTTTCGTATAAGCGTCAAAGTCTTCCTTGCCGCGGCCTTTTGTGAGATGCTCCGTAATCTCTTCCAATTTTCTGTTCGCCGCAGCGTACGCCGGATCCATATAGCTCTGAACCCAGTTTCCATATACCTTGTGCTTATCACATTCCGGATAGCGTTTTTTCATTGCCGCCGCGATGATTTCAAAGCTTTCGCTGCATGCGAGAACTGTTACTGCAACCGTCGCCGCGTCGCCCTGCCAACAGAGATTCTGCATGTACTGCAGATACGCCTCTGTAGACGGCGAAAGAAGCTTCCGCTTTACCCGCCGAAGCTCGATGCCCGTATTCTGCATAACTTCCCGCATATGCTCCAGTTCCAAGGCACGGGTTCCCTGAAGACTGTCCGCGAAGAATTCTTCGGTCCGACTGTCGGGTGCCTTCGCAATACCCAGGGCGAGAAGCTTCAAGTACCCGTGCAGATAAAGATAATCCTGCACAAGATAATACCGGTAGGCATCTGCATCCAGCGTTCCTTCCCCCATCTTTCGAAGGAAGGGAAGGGACTCGAAATTGCTCCAGTGCCTTACGGCCAACCGTCTCAGTTTCTTTGCAATCTTCATGATTCGCTCCGCCGTGCAATCCCATTTTCATTCCGGGGGAACGGCGGCCTCTCCTTTCTGCGAAAACAAATTTCCATGCTCTCCTTAGGTGGATACTGGGCATTGCCCAGGCTGCCCCGGCTCTCCGGGGGAAACAGAAAAGCCCGGCGCAACAGTCGGGCTTTCTGCAGTACGTTTCAGTAAAAGCTTACTTAGAATTGAAAATTTTAAAGATGCTGTCAAACGGGTCGTCTTCCCCGTCACCTGCCGAAGAAGCGGCGGGCGTCCCGGCTGCAGACGCGGCCTGTGTCGGCTGTGCTGCAGATTCCGGCTCTTTCTGCGCGGGCGTCTGTGTTCCCGCTTTGTTCTCTGCCGGGGCAGCGCCTGCCGCGGTATATCCGTTTTTCGCATTTACAAACTGCGGAATCGGCGGAATTTCAGCGGTCTTTCCTGCATCATTTTCTTCCGGACGGCTCAGCGGTCCGTTCTCAAATCCCGTTGCAATCACGGTAACGCGGATCTCATCCTGCATTTCGTTATCAAAGGTTGCACCGAAGATGATGTTTGCGTCCGGATGCGCCGCTTCCTGAACAAGTCCTGCCGCGGTTTCAATATCATCAAGCCCCATATCCTCGGAGCCGGTGATGTTGATCAGAACGCCGTGCGCTCCATTGATGCTTGTTTCCATAAGCGGGCTCTGGACGGCCATATGGGCTGCCGCTTCCGCTTTATCTTTTCCGGTTGCGTGCCCAACGCCCATGTGGGCATAGCCCGCATCTTTCATGATAGTCGTTACGTCCGCAAAGTCCAGATTGATGAACCCGGTATTCTTAATTAAATCCGAAATGCTTGTAACGCCCTGGCGCAGAACGTCGTCCGCAATCTCAAAGGCGTTGGCCAGCGTGATTTTCTGATCGGTCGCATATTTCAGACGGTCATTCGGTATAATCAGCAGGGAGTCGACTTTTTCCAGCAGTTCCTGAATGCCGACTTCCGCCTGAGTGGCTCTGCGCTTTCCTTCAAATTTGAAGGGCTTCGTCACAACGCCAACCGTCAGCACGCCTGCTTCCCGTGCAATTTCTGCCACAGTAGGCGTTGCGCCGGTTCCCGTGCCGCCGCCCATTCCGGCCGTAATGAATACCATGTCCGCATCCTCGATCGCTTTCGCAATATTGCTGCGGCTTTCCTCCGCGGAGCGTTTTCCGACATCCGGGTCGGAACCGGCACCCTGGCCGTGGGTCAGTTTTTCGCCGATTTGAATTTTCTGATCCGCGCTTGAAACGGATAATGCCTGTTTATCTGTATTAATGGCTATGAACTCGACACCCTGCGTGCCAGACTTCACCATGCGATTTACAACATTATTACCGGCACCCCCGACGCCGATAACTTTTATTGTTACAACATTTTCAGGTCCCGTCTCGGTTTTGAAGTCCATGCTGCTGCCTCCTCTTTTCGACTCATTTTCCTTATTGGAATCGGCTTTTGCCGTATGTGTGTTCACTTTTCTGTTTTTCCCTTTGCCCATAATCAGTTACCTTAGATTTTATTACGTTTTCATTGCAAGATCAACTGGGAACCTCCGTGATTTGCATACGGGCTCCCCGATTCCGCAAATCCGCGCCCGCCGCGGCACTCCGCTCTATTCTCCGCTGCGTGAATCTCCGCGCTTTTTTCGGAAATATTATACATGAATTCCCCGAAAAAGGCGATGCCTCATTTCCTCCTCACAGGACACGAAGCACGCGCCGGTTTTCCCGGATTAGTTCGGTGTATAATGCGCTTCCCCGTCCGTGGACAGATCAATCACGCCATACTGACGTTCTCCAATACGCTCCACGACAGACTGCAGCAGGCTGAACTTGTTGGCGGTATTGCTCTTCGGTCCCATACGGACGACAAACTGTCTGTTAAAATCGAACGTCGGATTTGCCGGATCCGAAACATCAATGTACGTAACGCTCTGCTGCAGGTTTCGGTCCTGAATTTCCTTGAGTATTTCACAAAGATAGTCCAGCTTGCCCTGCTGATCGCCGCTGACCGTCAGATCGGTTCCGATCGTAGGGGCTTCGAACGTAAGCCCGTTGACTTTAATCTGGCCGTTGAGGTCCGCCTCTGTAAGCTTATCTATAACTCTTCCGCTGCTGTCCAGAATCCAGAAGTCTTCCCCGGACTGGAGATAGGCAAGCCGCTGACTTTCTTCCACGGTAATAATTACCTGATCCGGAATTTTCTTGGAAATCGCAACGGACTGAATATACGGCAGCTGCGTCATCAGGTTGGCAGCTGTCTGGGATTTATCGATAAAGAACAGGCTGTCTCCTATCTGAATTTTCGTTGCCGCAACGATCTCCTCGTCGGAATAGAGACTGTTGCCTTCCACGGTGAACCGGGAAACTTTGCAGAAGGCGCCCAGCGCCACCAGAACAACAAGCAGGCAAAGGAAAAAGACAAGGACCGGATGAAACAGCTTTTTTGAGTTCCGATTTCCCCGTACTTCCCGCAGTTTCGGTTTCCGGGCCCGTTCCTCCCCTTTTTCTTTCCGTGACGTATTGTTTTCCAGAATTTTCTGCACCTGCGGCGCTTTCTTTTCTTCGGGTGCCGCATGCTTTGGAGCAGATCTCTGATCGGCGGCATGCCGCGGCGCGCCGTCTCTGCTGCCTTTTCCTTTTCGGCTGTTGCCCCAAAGCTTCACTGCATTGCCCTAGCCTTCCCGCCCGCAGCGCTTTTCCGGATTCGGTTCGCCGCAAGGGCATTTACTGTTAATTACAGGCGATTATTTTATCATTATGCGGAAGGGATTGCAATCCAGCCAGCATTCCCGCAAGCGTTGCGGCAGGCCGGGCAATGTCCCTTTTCCGCTTCATTTCTCTGCTTTGGCAAGAGAGCACACCAAATCCGCGATTTTATCCGCGGCATTTCGGACAGAAAGCTTCGCCATCGCTTCCGCCATGCTTTTTCGCTTTTCTCTGTCTTCTGTCAGTTCTTCCACGATTTCATAAAGCTTTTCGGCGGTTGCGTCGCTCTGCAGAAGCACCCGGGCTGCCCCGGAGCTTTCGATCGACCGTGCATTTTTCTCCTGATGATTGTGTGTTACGTTAGGGGAAGGAACGAATAACGTCGGCTTTCCCATATAGCAAAGTTCGGCAATGGTGGACGCGCCGGCCCGCCCGACAACGAGATCCGCCGCTGCCATGACGGTCGGCATATCATAGATATAGTTCCGGATAAAAAAGCCGTGCTTTTCATAGTCCGGGACGGTCCTTCGCAGTGCCTCCAGTGTGGAATCGTAATAGTCCCAGCCAGTGCTGTGAATAAAAAGGAAGGAATCTTTTTTTGCCGCAATGGATACAAATTCCGGCAGAAGCTCGTTCATGAATTCCGCTCCCAATGATCCCCATGCGGATACCACCAAGGGCTTATTCGCCGGGAGTCCCAGCTTCTCTTTTGCTTCCCGGCTTGTATATTTTCCGAAATCCCCGCGCACCGGCGTTCCGGTAAACTCAATCCGACGCGGGTGCCTGTATTGTTTCATGCTATCCCGGATACCGACCATAACTAGATCCACTTCCGGTGCCAGCAGTTCCGTCGTAAGTCCGGGGATGGCATTGGATTCGTGCACTGCGGTCGGCAGACGCAGAATTTTTGCCGCTTTGAGTACAGGATAGCAGACATATCCGCCCGTACCGACCACCACATCCGGATGGAAATGCTGAAGAATCCGAACGGACTGCGCCGTGGATTTAACAAGCAGAGCGCTACAGCGAATGTTATCCAGCAATGCCTGGAGACTCAGCCCGCGCGCCAGGAATGTGGAATCCACAAGGAGAATGGGATATCCCGCCTTCGGCACCATTTTCTCCTCCATATTCCTCGTGCTTCCAATAAACAGAATATTGCTGTAGGGATCTTTCTTCCGCAGTACATCGGCAACTGCGATTGCAGGGTTGATATGCCCCGCGGTTCCTCCGCAGACAAATACATAGCGCATGGTTCCGCTCCTCCGTTCCTCGGTATTACTGAACTACCTGCATGGTAACGGTCCGTACCCGAGTTGGAATTTCAGCGCTTGCACTCAGTACAATTCCCATTTCCACGAGCTGTACAATGAGCGCTGTGCCGCCTGAACTGAAAAAGGGAAGCGAAATACCGGTATTCGGAATAAGATTCGTTACAACAGCAACATTTAATATGACCTGCAGCGCCAGATTTGTCGTAATCCCCGCACAGACAAGACAATTATACCTGTTTGCAGCGTGCGCCGCCAGCTGATAGCCGCGAATAATCAGCAGTGCGAATAGAATAAGGATAAGGACGGCGCCGATAAAGCCCATTTCCTCACAGACAATGGAAAAAATAAAATCGTTGGAGTGCTCCGGAAGATACATGAACTTCTGCCGGCTTGCGCCGAAGCCCAGCCCGGTCAGCCCTCCGGAACCGATTGCAATCAGAGACTGCAGCGTCTGGTAGCCCGCGTCCGTTGAGGTCTCTTCCAGCGGCTTGCGCCAAGCTAGAAGCCGTTCCTGTGCGTAGTCTGTAAAATGAACGGCAATAAATCCGGCTGCCAATCCGAGAACTATGCAGGCAATCCACGGCTTTTTCGGGGCATCCGCAATAAACATCATGACAACCGCTACGGTCAGAATAATGAAGGTCGCCGAGAAGTGCGGCTCCAAAACCACAAGAAGCGCAACCAATGCCAGACGCCAGATGAAATCCCAGAACCCCGCTCTGATGGTAAGCCGGCGCAATTTCGGGTCGGCTTCCTTCTCCGGCGTAAGGACCATGGAATCGCCTTTTTTCTGTACCTCCGCAGCAAAGCGCATTATCACCGCAAGCTTTGCAAGCTCGGAAGGCTGAAAGCTGAAAAATCCTAGATTGAGCCAGCGGCGGGCTCCCCCTCCGACGACGCCGATAACCAGCACCGCGACCAGCAGAAGGATGGAAAGATACCACAAGCCCAAGGTTGCGCCGCGGCTGCGGTAGATCCTCATTGGAAGCCAGGCTGCAAGCCCCATCAGGGCAACGCCCACGACAGCAATCAGTGCCTGGCGAAGCGCCGTGGAATAAGAGTGCCCTGTCGGCACTCCGTTTTCCATTGTGGAAAACGTGTCGCTGCCGGAGCTTGCGGAATAAAGAGACATCAGTCCGATGGCGAGGAGAATCAATACGAGGAGCAGATAGGGTATATCAATCTGCCCGCGGATAGCACCGTCGGCTGTGAGCTTTCTCCTTTTTGTCTTCATTTTTGCTTCCGTCATGCCTGCTCCCCTCCGGGATTATTTGAAGCGCCCATATACGCCGATAAAGGAAATAATCACCATACCGACTGTGATCCAGAAGTAAAGCGAGCATATTTTCTTCTCGGACCATTTTCTTCCGCTCCAGCCGCCCTGTTCCAAATGGTGATGGAATGGTGCCATCTTGAACACGCGGGTATGCGTTCTCTTGTAATGCGCGACCTGAATAATATCCGAAAGCGCCTCAATAATATACATGATGCCGATAAGAATTAAAATCAGCGGCATATCGTAGGCAAAGGCCAGTGCGGCCACGGCGCCTCCCAGAAACAGGGAGCCCGTATCCCCCATGAACACTTTGGCCGGATTATAATTGAAAACCAAAAAACCGATGAGGCCGCCCAGAAGGCCGGAAGCGAAAATTCCAAGTTCCAGGAAATTCTCTCCCCACAGGTAGGTGACCATCACGAAAAACATACAGATGGGAATGGTCGTCATCGTTGCCAGTCCGTCGATTCCGTCTGTGAGATTCACAGAGTTTACGGTACCTACGATGATGAATATCGCCAGCACATAATACAGCCACGCCGGCAGTTCCACGCTGACATTCCAGAACGGAATGTAAAAGTGCGGCCAAAGGTAGCCAAGTTTCTCCATGATAAACAGGAAAATCATCGCCGCGGCGATCTGCAGAACAAGTTTCTGCTTCGCTTTTAGTCCGAGATTCTGCTTTTTCTTCAGTTTTTCCCAGTCATCCAGAAATCCTATCAGGCCGAATAGAAGACTCAGGCAGAGAATCAGAATGTGGCCCCACCGCCCGTTCAGCATGCTTTCAAACCCGACGGTCAGGCATACGATCGTAACGGAAGCGATGAAAATCACGCCGCCCATCGTGGGCGTTCCTTCCTTGGATTTGTGCCAAGTCGGTCCGTCCTCCAGGATTCGCTGCCCGGCGTGAATCTTCCGCAGCCAGGGAATATAGTATTTTCCGATGATTGTCGCTGCAACAAAAGCAATAATCAGCGACAGGCAAAGTCGTGCTGTCATAATCTTTCTCTCGGATTTCGCAGAATCCTTATCCTTACTTAATAGTGTCCGATATTCCGAGTATCGTTTGTCTTTATCGTTACACGCAGGACGGTGCCGTATTTGACCTGCTTGCCGGCTTCGATGCCCTGCGCCGTAACAACCTGCATGGACGGGTCGGAAACAATGCTGTCCGTGCAGACATACAAGCCGCTATCCCGGGCAATGCTGACCGCCTGCTCGTAGGAGACTCCGGTGAGATCCGGAACCGCAACCAGCTGGCTGTCCGCTTCTCCTTCCGTATAAAGGGTTACAAGGCTTCCTTTCGCAACTTTGGAATTTCCGACCGGCAGCTGATCCGTAACCGTATCTCCGTCTCCGTCGATAATGCACTCAAGCCCGGCCTTTTCAAGTTCTGCAGCCGCTTCCTCAGTCGAAAGTCCTGTAACGTTCGGGACAGTCCGGTCAAGATACTGCGTCTCTTCCTCCGTGTACTCCGGACTGATGCCGAGATACGGGAGTACATCCTCCAGTATGTTCCGTACCGTCGGAGCCGCCATTTGACCGCCGGATATATAGGTGCCGCAGTCGTAACTCGGCGTATCCAGGAATACCAGAACGGCAATCTGCGGATCGTCGATGGGAGCAATTCCGATGAAGGAAACAATGTATTCCATCTCTCCGGTTTCGACCTCGTTGCTGACTTTCTCGGACGTTCCCGTTTTTCCGCCGATACGATAGCCGGCGATGTACGCATTGGTTCCGGTCCCTTCTTCCGAATTGCTTACGACCTGCTCCAGAATGCTGCACACTTTTTTGCTGACCGACGAGCTTATGACCTGCCGAAGCGGGTCGGTGCTGTGGGAGTAAATCACTTTTCCATCGGAATCCGTAAGCTGTGACACGACATACGGCTTCATTAGATAACCGCCGTTTACGCAGGCACTTACCGCGGTAACCAGCTGCAGCGGTGTGATGTTAAAAGTCTGGCCGAAGGAAGCTGCCGCCAGCTGCGACTGGTTATTCGGATCGCAGAAGACCGCCGGCGACCACCAGATGCTTGAGGATTCCCCTGCTAGGTCGATACCGGTCGACGAGGAAGGCTCATCGCTGCTGTTTCCGGTCAGATTGAGAAGCCCGAAGGCGTCGCAGTATTTGTAAAAGCTGTCCGCTCCGACCTTCAGGCCGATCTGCATAAAGGCCACATTACAGGAATGCATCACCGCCTGTGTCAGGTTTTGATTGCCATGACCATCGCTCCAGCAGTTTCGCGGCTCGCTGTCTCCGATTACCTGCAGACTTCCGCCGCAGTAGAAATTGTCACTGTCGCTGACCACACCCTGCTGCAGTGCCATGGAGAGAGTCAGAATCTTAAAAGTAGAGCCCGGTTCGTACGTATCCTGAATGCACTTATTGCGCCACATGGTTTCTCTGGCCTGGGTTTCCAGGGCATTCGCTTCCGTATCGTTCGGCGCTGCATCCACCTTCTTCTGATCCTCTTCACTTATCTTGAGATAATCATTCAGGTCGAAGTTATTCAGGGAGGCCATGCCAAGAATGGCGCCCGTATTGACATCCATGGCAATGGCACCGGCACCGTTCTGCACTTTATAGTCGGATACCGCCTGCTGCAGGTTTTTCTCAAGATAGTACTGAATCGTTGCGTCAATGGTGCATACGGCGTTGTACCCCTGCGAAGAATCCGTACCGCTGTCAAGATAAGCCAATACTTCCCCGTTCGCGGTTGTAAGTTCCTGCGTTTTTCCTGCGGTACCCGTCAGAGCGTCGTCATAGTAATACTCAATGCCGCTCAGTCCGGTTCCCTCATCCCCTACGAACCCGACCACATGGCAGGCGAGCTCATTGTATGGGTACTTTCGCTGCTGAACCGCTTCCAAGTGGACGCTATTCAGGTCATTCTCGTCAATATAGGATCGTACCGCTTCGGCAGCATCCCGATCGACTTTACGGGCAATGATTTCATACCAGGACTCCGTATCCTGCTCCGCCCGCAGGATCTCATTTTCGTCCACCTTCAGCATAGTTGCAAGATCCGCCGCGATCTGCTGTCCGTCTTCGCTGTACTTGGCCATTTCCGCCGGACTGATAAAAACATTGTAGGCTTCGGAGGAAACCGCAAGTGTTTTGTGCGTGCTGTCATAAATACTGCCGCGCTTTGCCAGAACCTCCGTACTGCTGACCTGCTGGTTCACAGCAAGGCTCGTGTATTTTTCGTGATCCCGGATCTGCAGGACCGCCAGTCTTGCGATAAGAACAAGGAAAAGCACAGATGCAACTATGCCGCACACAGTAATTACTTTCTGCGTGCGGCTGCGTTCTCTTATTTCTTCTTTCGATGAACGGGGAATCTTCTGTACCATGTACTGCTCCTAAACTTTTCGTTTGTTCGCGAATGTAGGTACGTCAGAAAGCCCCGACAATAGCTTTCCAAATCCCGCGGAAAAAGTTTCCAAGCCAGCTTCCCTGGTTATCCGACAATATTTCCGTTTTGTCTTCCGTAACGGTATCGATGTACTGAATTTGTTCCGAAGCCGGTTTTGACATACCGAGTTCGTTTATAGCACGGTCCTCCACATCCGTCAAGTTAAGGGCCGTCTCATATTCCGCCGTAAGTGCGTCCTGCTCGCTCTGCAGCTCCGCCACCTGCGCCCGCAGTGCACTGGTCTGTGCGGAAACTTCCCGAAGCTGAATCTCGGCGATAAGAACGCCAAGCAGGAGTGCCATCAGTATTAGCCCGGCGGCAAGAAATCCCAGAGGAACAGTCTGCCGCGGTCTGAGCCGCCGCCGAACAACCTTCTGCAGCTGCTGCTCCCGCCGCTGCTCTTCCTCCATGGGAAGATCGTAGGCAAGATTCGTATTCGCGCCGGGAACCGCGATGCGGCGGGCCGTATTGTATTCCTTTTGCCTTGCCATGCCGTTTTCCTTCCTCAATCGTTATACGCGTTCCGCTATTCGAAGCTTCGCGCTTCTTGCCCGCGGGTTTCTGCGTACTTCGTCTTCCCCCGCCGTAATCGGCTTACGGGTAATCGTTTTCAGCGTCTGCACGAAGCCGCATGTGCATACCGGAGCCTCCCGCGGACAGGTGCAGCCGTTTTCCCTCGAAGCGATTGCTTTCTTTACGATGCGGTCTTCCAGCGAATGGAAGCTTATGACCGCCAGCCTTCCGCCGACTTTCAGGCGGTCGGGGGCTGTTGCCATCATTGCATCAATGGAGCCAAGCTCGTCGTTTACGGCAATACGGAGCGCCTGAAACGTCCGCTTCGCCGGGTGCTGCTTTTCCCGCAGTGCTTTCGGCGGCATGGCCTTCTTCACTATATCTGCCAACTGCAAGGTTGAGTTGATCGCGTACTTTTTTCTCTCTTCGACGATACGCTCCGCTATGCGTCGGGCGAACCGCTCCTCTCCGAAGTCCTTCAGAACCGTCTCCAGTTTTTTCTCCGGCCAGCGATTCACAAGAAGCCAGGCAGAAATTGTGTCCGTACGGTCCATGCGCATGTCCAGCGGCGCATCATGCATATAGGAAAATCCGCGTTCCGGCTCATCCAGCTGCGGAGAGGAAACGCCGAAATCGAACAGCATTCCGTCCACCAGTGCCACACCCTGATCATCAAGGATGGCGGGAAGGTCCGCGAAGTTTCCATGTATGAAATGAATCTTATCGCCAAAGCGCTCCAAGCGCTTCCGCGCTTTTTCCAATGCTTCGTCGTCTCGGTCGACTGCGATAAGCAGACCGCCCTGCAGACGCTCTGCAATCGCCTCCGAGTGGCCGCCCATGCCCAGCGTTCCGTCTACGTAGATTCCATCAGGCCGGATTTTAAGCCCGTCAATGCTCTCTTTCAGAAGAACCGGTATGTGCTCCTGACTCATGTCTCAGAACCCCAGTTCCTCAAAGATCTCCGCAATATGCTCCGGAGTCATCTCTTCAGACTTCTTGGCATTCCACGTATCCGTATCCCAGATTTCCGCATGGTTATTTGCACCGATGACCGTTACGCTTTTCGTCAGCCCTGCAAAATCCCGCAGATTCTGCGGCAGCAGAATACGCCCCTGCGCATCCAGTTCGCAGCGGGACGCAACGGCAAACACAGGGCGGACTTTTCTCTGCTGCGTATAGCTCATAGCGGATACACGTTCCGATAGACGTTCCCAGCTGTCCGAAGAATAAACGGAAAGGCATTTGTCCATGGAGACCGTAACAAAATATACGGATCCCAAGCTCTCTTTGAGCTTGGCCGGTATAAAGAGTCTGCCCTTAGCATCCAGGTTATGCTGAAATTCACCGGTGAGGCCTATCGTCTCGCCGGTAATTCTCTGCACGATGCCGTTTTCATCGCCGAGCATTTCCGTTCTCCTTCCGTCCTACTTCGTCAGCCGCTGCACTTGTGGGAAATTACTAAGCATTTGCGCCACTTAGTGCCGTTTTCCCCCACTTGTGTTGATTTTACAGCGCCGTTTTTCGGATTGCAAGACCGGATTTTTCGATAAAACTACGGAAAGTTAAAAATTGGAAACAGAACGCATGCAGAAGTTGTGGTAATTCCCTCTTTTTGGGGTTATGTCTACTAAATGTAGTGTTGAAAATTTTTTAAAAATTTCGAAAAAAAATTTTTTCTGTTGGCTGTTTTCGAGGTTTTCACTCCAAATCTGGAGAAAAAAATAAGAAATTTACGAATAATCGAGAACCATATTTTCGAAGGGGAGGTAGAGACAAAGCTGGAAACGCATGTTCCAAGTGCGGATGCAGCGACGCTGTCCATTATCGGGAAAATGGGAATTGTCATTGCAGAGCCGCAGGCTTTTTATCTGCTTTTGGCAAGAGCACAGAATATTGATTATTCTTCGCTGTACAATGACGATGTAGCGCTGGCGCTGACATTTTATGGAATTGCAGAGAAGATTTCGGGCTGAAGGAGGATGGGAAGAATAATGGCTGCAGGCTGCAAAGACAGAATTATTCGGTCTGCTGCCGCGGAAGGGGAGCCGAATAAGCTCAGAAAGCGTTCCTAAAACCTGCGAGTATACAGAAAGTTTTAATGAGGCGCTTTGCTCTGCGTGCGACGACGTCGATGTCAATCTAAAGGAGAACACGATAGACCTTATCCCAGATACATGGACGCTTAATCTTGCGGACACAGGTAGTCCGGCATACGGCTGGTGCTGGAATGCACAGTGTGATGCGATCCGGGCGTCGTACTCCGTAAACGAAAAGGGGATGCTGTCCATAAAGATGACGTTTCGCGGGATACGGAATGACGGAAATAAAGAATTCGATTGCTAATCCAAATAATAATTCTCAGCGATTCGAGCTTGGATATTATTTTATTCCTTTATCTTCGCCTTCCATCGGTCCGGAGCCGGACGATGAGCCGGCTTTTTCAAAAACGATAGATTTACGGATTCTGAATCCGAAACCTCCGCAGCCATGTAAGGTCTACCGCGGTGCGAAATTTTTCCGCAAAGGATTGCAAAAGCCGTGCCCGATGTTGGGAATTTTCGAAGGATGAAATCCGCCGTCTGAAGCGGCAGGAAAGTTCAGAGAAAGAAAGTTCTATAACTGTCTCCAGGAAATCCGTGCCATGCCGGGGTGGGAAGCGGCTCTATTCTTCGATCATAGGCAAAAAAGGAAGGCCGGATGTGATCCTGCCCTCGATTTCTGTATCCCTAAAGTACCGAAAAATGCCGTTGGCCGGAAAGTTTCCGGTCGTCTTCCATGTCGGTGCCCACATTGCGCTTCCTGCCGAAATCGGCTCACTGCGCATTTTCCTTGGGTTTTTCCTCTTCCGATTCCTCCCCGCCATGCTGCTCCTTCATTGCCTCTGCAGCAGCCGTGGCAAACGCTTTCCGCTGCTGGCGGACTCTATCCAGTGCTTCTGAAACCGCCTGTTCCGTCCCGCGCAGCACATCTTCGGCGTATTTGCCGGCAAGCCGGCGCAGCTGATCAGATTTTTCCGATGCTTCTTCCAGCATCCTGTGACTCTGCTCCTGGGCATCCTCTTTCATCTTCTGGCTTTCGAACTCCGCTTCCTGCACCATCTGCCGGCTGCGGGTCTGGGCGACGCGCACGATCTCTTGCTCAGACAGAAGCGTACGGGCTTTTTCTTCCGCCAGTTTGCGCACCGATTCCGCTTCCCGCTTCGCGTTGGAAATAAATTCATCCCGCGCTGATACGAGTCTCTTCGCTTCCGAGAGCTCTACGGGCATCTGCGCCTTTATTTCGTCCAGCAGATCGAGAACTTTTTCCCGTTCAATAAGGCACTTATCATTTCCGAGAGGTACACCCCACGCTTCCGAGACCATCGAATACAGCTCGTCGACAAGGGCCATAACGCTATCCTGATCTTCGGGAGTCCGTTCTTCCGCTGTGACATCTGCCTCTTCCGTCCGTCTGTCTTCAGCCATTTTCTTTCCTCCAGCCCTTGGCTTTTCTTTCGATTTCATCAATAATTTCGTTCGGGACAAATCCCGCCAGATCGGCTCCATAGCGGGCCATTTCCCGTACTACGGAGGAACTCAGAAACGTGTATTTTGAGCTGGCAGTCAGAAAAAGAGTTTCCAGCTCGGGACTAATTTTCTTGTTAATCAGATTCATCTGAAACTCATACTCAAAATCGGAAGTCGCCCGCAGTCCCTTCACGATCACTGCCTTCGGATATTTTTTTGCATACTCCGCAAGCATGTGATCGGACGTGTCCACATCCACATTTGGGTAGCGGCGGACAGATCGGCGGACCATATCGACTCTCTCCTCCATAGTAAACATCGGGGAGGTCTTGCTGGAATTAACCATGACACAGACAATGACTCGATCAAAGATTTTCGAAGCCCGGCGGATAATGTTCAGATGTCCCAGTGTAATCGGATCAAAACTCCCCGGACAGATGGCGATGCTCATTTCCCTGGCTCCTTGCGGTACAGCGATATATTAATTCTGCCGTAGTGATAAGTCTTTCTCAACATATATCGTCTAAAAGCCGCGGGCAACGTATAATTCCGGCGGCTTTCACAGACGATTATACCACCGGGCAACAGGATGTCAATTGCGTCTATCGCCTTTAATACGGGCTCATAAAGTCCGTCATCGTACGGGGGATCCAGATAGATTAGATCGAACTTCTGTCCGCTTTCGAGAAACATCCGGGCGTCGGCACAAAGCACACGTCCGGAAAGCCCCGTGCGTTTCAGGTTCTCCTTTACGATCCGAACGGCTTTTGGATCCCGATCCACAAAAGTGCAGTCCGCTGCGCCCCGGCTTAAGCATTCGATTCCCATCTGACCGGTTCCGGCGAAAAGGTCCAGTACGTGCTTTCCCGGAATCTCAAACTGCAGAATATTGAAGACCGCTTCCTTCACGCTGTCCGCTGTAGGCCGGATACTGCTGTCCTGCGGGGTGAGAAGCTTCCGCCCCCTCGCACTGCCTGTAATAACTCTCATGTACAGTTCTCCCCTTCGTTCCTCCGAGGCGCAGCGCCTTCGTGAAAGTACTCATAGACCGCTTCCGCCGCAGTAGAGGGAAGCACTTCGGCAAGTTCTCCGATCTCCGCCCTGCGTACTGCCGCAACGGATCGGAAATGCTGCAGAAGCTGTGTTCGTCTCTTCGGTCCGATGCCGGGAATCCCGTCCAGTTCGGAATGGAGCATTCCTGTGCGCACCTGCCGCTGAAAGGAAATGGCGGAGCGATGCGTCTCTTCCTGTATATTTCCGATCAGCGCGAAAACCGCCGGATTTCCGGTAAGGCCAATCTCCCTGCCTTCACTGTTCACCAAGGCTCTTGTTCGATGCCTTCCGTCCTTCACCATGCCCCAGACCGGAATTGACAGAGACAGCGAACGCACTACCTCCTCGGCTGCGGCCGCTTGGCCGGTGCCACCGTCTACCAGAAGCAGATCCGGCAGGATGGAAAATTTTTCGTCACCATCAAGATAGTGCCGGTATCTCCTTTCGACCGCCTGCCGCATGCTCTCGTAGTCGTTTCGCAGCTCAAGATCCCGAATATGGAACTTTCGGTAGTCGCGCTTCAGCGGCTTTCCATCCTGGTGGACCGTCATAGCCGCCACAATGCCGGTATCTCCGAGATTTGAAATATCAAATGCCTCAATGCGGTGGGGAAATGCCGGAAGATCCAGCATTCGCTGCAGGTTTTCCAGTGTCTTGCTCCGTCTCTGCTCCGCGCTGGTTCTCCGCTCGCATTCTTCCTTAGCGTTGAGGTTTGCTGTCGCCACAAGGCCGGCCCGTTCCCCTTTTACGGGAACCTCTACATACACCTTCCGCCCGGCTAGCTCGGAAAGCCAGCGGGAAATTTCCGCCCGATCCTCTGTTTCCGCAGGCAGCAGAATCGTACGGGGCCACGCTCCCCGATCCCGATAGTAAAGTCTTACAAGGTCTGAGAGTGCCTCCGAGTCTTCCTCCAGGGGTTCCGGGATAATGCGAAAGTCCTTCCCCGCCAGATCGCCGTTTTGGTAATGCAGAACGGTAAAGCAGCACTTCACGCCGCGATGGAATCCAATGGCGTCAGTATCCGCAAACCGGGTTGCTATAACCCGCTGCCGGTTGGAAAGCTCCTCAATTGCACGGATTCGATCCCGGAAAGTGGCAGCCTGCTCGAACTGCATATTCTGCGAAGCGTCTTCCATTTTACGCCGAAGTTCCTCCAGCAGCTCTTCCGTTTTTCCTTCCAGAATCCACTCCGCCTGCGAGATCGCCGCCCGATACTGCTCAGGGGAAAGAGATGAGCGGCACCAGCCGCTGCAAGTCCCCATCTGGTAGTTTATACAGGGTCTCTGCTTATCCAGATCCCGCGGAAATTGTCTGGAGCAGGTCGGAAGCTTCAGCGTCTGGCAAAGCGTCCGGATAATTTCCCGTGTCGTATTGCGTCCGCCGAACGGGCCAAAATAGCGGGCACCATCTTCCGCCGTATGGTTTTCAATGCTGAATTCCGGATATTCGGCACGATCGTCTATGCGGATAAAAGGATAGGTCTTATCATCCTTCAGCAGAATATTATAGTGCGGCTTATGGCGCTTGATCAGGGAATTTTCCAGCAGTAAGGCTTCGAACTCGGAATTGGCTACAATAACATTAAAGTCCGCTACCTTTTCCACCATGGCGGCAACCTTTGGGAGGTGCTCCCCATGGAAGTAGCTGGAAACGCGGTTTTTCAGTTTTTTCGCTTTTCCGATGTAAATAATCTCTCCCGCGGCATTCTGCATCAGATAGACGCCCGGCAGCATTGGAAGATTATTTGCTTTCTCTGCCAGCGTTTCCTCCATTTCCGTTCTTCCTCCCGGTTTTTGAAATAAAAGGGAGCGTGCAGAACACGCTCCCGTCAGAATCTATGTTGTCCGTTCATACTCAGGATTCCGTGAAATCGTGGTTGATCAAGTCAACCAGCGCCTTCACCGCTTCCTCTTCATCTACGCCATCGGCTTTGATGGTTACGGTGGTTCCCTTTACAATGCCCAGTGAAAGGACTCCCAGCAAACTTTTGGCATTGACGCAACGGTCGTCCTTCATGATCCAGATGCTGCTCTTGAACTCGTTCGCCTTCTGGATAAAGAAGGTGGCCGGACGGGCGTGTAGTCCAACCTGGTTATTAATAACCGCATCTTGCTGTTTCATAAAATGCTCCTTCTGCTACTCCAAATGTTCAGTAGCTTTAATGTAGCAAAAAATAGAATGAGCGTCAATACAAAGCATAAATTTTGACTTTTATTTTGGTGCTTTTTCACATGAATTTTCTAAAGAATGTTTGTCTGGCTGGTAAAATTTCTTCGCCCCGCCGCATGAACGCCTTCAGCGCAAGGTTACTACCGTGACACCTGCCTCCCCTTCTCCAAAAGTCCCCAGGCGAAAGCTCTTTACATTCTTATTTTTCTTCAGCATTTCCTGTATTGCCCGGCGGAGGGCGCCCGTTCCCTTGCCATGGATGATCGTAACGCTTTCCATCCGTGCCAGAAACGCATCGTCTATATATCGCTCCGCCGTCATTACCGCGTCTATGCTGTCCATGCCTCGAAGATCGATTTCCGCGGGAACCGCCTCATGCCGAATGGAGGTTCGTCCGACGCCTTTCGGTTTCGTTTTTTCCGGCTTTGCTCCTTCAACCAGGAGCAGTTTGTCTTCCTTTAGATGATAAAGAACCGATCCCACGCGCAATTCCACCGTACGGTCCTTCGATACGGATTCCACTGTCCCGCGTGTTCCCATGGCCTTGATTTCGGCGGTATCCCCCGTCCGCAGAGGCCGTGAAGAAGTGCGGGAGTCCTCCTCTGGAAGAGCGCCTGCGCCTAATTTTGTCTCCGCATCGTTTATTTTCTTCAGAATTGCCGTTCGCTTCTTATTTTCCTCGTCGGCGCTGGCGTGCCGCTCCGCATCCTTTCGCATCGAGTCCAGCTGCGCGTATGTCTGTTCCGCCGTACGGCGCGCCTGCTCCAAGATGCGTCGTGCCTCGCGCTCTGTTTTCTCATCGGCTTTCTCAAGCCGTACGGAAAGTTCCGCCCGGAGGCGGGAAGCCTCCCGCCTCTCTGCTTCTGCCTGCCGCGTCTTCTCCGCCGCCGCTTCACGCTCCGCTTCCAGAGAGTGCCGTGTCTGTTCCAGTTTTTCTATGGTTGCTTCAAAGGTTGCGTTTTCCGTTCCGATGCGCGCTTTCGCATCTTGAATGATCGCTTCATTTAATCCGAGCCGTGAGGAAATTGCGAAGGCATTGCTCTTTCCCGGAATTCCCACGAGCAGACGATAGGTCGGGCGCAGCGTTTCGACGTCAAACTCGCAGGAGGCGTTCTGAACGCCTTTCTCCTCCGTCGCATAGACCTTCAATTCCGCGTAGTGCGTCGTCGCAGCGATGACAGAACCCCTCCCGCGGGCATATTCGATAATCGATACCGCAAGCGCCGCTCCCTCCGTCGGATCGGTGCCCGCTCCCAATTCATCGAACAGAAGGAGCGTCCCTTCGCCGCAGAAATTGAGCATTTCCACAATATTCGTCATATGTGCGGAGAATGTGGAAAGACTCTGCTCTATGCTCTGCTCATCACCGATGTCGGCAAGAATGCCGTCAAATACCGGTACATTGCTTCCCTCCTCTGCGGGAATATGGAGGCCGCACTGCGCCATTGCACAGAGCAGTCCGATGGTCTTGAGGCTGACTGTCTTTCCTCCCGTATTGGGCCCGGTAATGACTAGCGTATCGAAGTCCCCGCCCAGTTCCAGATCAATGGGTACCGCCGTATCCCTTGGAAGCAGGGGGTGTCTGGCCTTTCGGAAGACAATCCGGTCAGACAGTTCCGGCAGAACGGCCTTCATGGCATAGGAAAGGTCCGCCTTTGCAAAAATAAGATCCAGTCTCGTAAGCAGGGAGAAATTCTCTTCCATGTTGTCCCGGTCCTCTGCGCAGCGGGCGGAAAGCTCGGCAAGAATTCTCTCCATTTCCGCTTTCTCTTTCGCCGTCAGTTCCCGCAGCTCGTTATTCGCCTTCACGGCACCCATCGGTTCAATAAAAAGTGTGGAACCGGAACCGGAGACATCGTGCACAAGCCCCTGGATCGCATTGCGGTACTCGGATTTCACCGGCACCACATAGCGCCCGGATCTTGTCGTAATAATCGGTTCCTGCAGCGCCTTGGCATAAGTCGGAGAGGAAATAACACGGTTCAATGTATCGCGAGCTCGCTCGGAAGCCGCCCGCATTCTGCGTCGGATTTGCGCCAGTTCCGACGATGCATCGTCCGCAATTTCCCCTGCCGCGGGAATTGCTGCCGTGATTGCATCTTCCAGAACGCGGTTCGGTCGGAGTGCGTAAAAGAGCGGATCGATAGCGGTTTTCTCCGTATTGTCATCGGCAAGATAGCTCTTTACCGTCCGAGTGCAGCGAAGAACCCCCGCGATCTGCAGCAGTTCTTTGGTATCCAGCGTACCGCCGAGATCCGCGCGCGAAAGCGCCGGCCGGATATCGCGGAGTCCCGAGAAGGATGGGGCTCCGCGCACGGCAGCCATATTCTTTGCCGCGCTCGTTTCTTCCAGCCTCCTGCGGATCTCTCTCCCGTCCGAAGCCGGGCGGAGCTTCCGTGCCTCTTCTTTTGCTTCTTCGGATACGCAGTGATCGACCAGCATTTGCAGTACAGCCGGAAGTTCCAGCGTTTGCAGAGACTTCTCGTATAATTCTTTCTGATTCATCGTATTTTCCTTATATCAGGGTGCCTTTGCGCCGGAATTTTCCTCGGGCGCTTCCCCGCCGTCCTTGCTTTGCGGTTCCGTTCGGGGCTCCGAAAAGCGAACCGATCGCCAGTAATCCAGGCTCCCGAATCGTCGTTCCGCTTTTTGCAGGAAATATCTTTCTGCAAGGTCCGAAAAATGCCGCATGGTTTCGGGGTCGGCTGTAAAGGACAGCATTTTCTTTGCGGGTGCGGTAAGCACCTGTCGCATCAGGCGCAGTTCCTCCGGCCGGATTTCCTCGTAGCCCGGTTCCAGATTCTGGCACGACGTGCATACCAGATCCCCGTTTTCCACGGAGAAAAGTGCTTTTTCCGGATCGGCTCTCCCGCAGACCCTGCACCCGAGCAGATCCGGCTCATATCCGGAAATTGCGGCAAGACGCCACTCAAAGACCGCTTTAATCCTGCTTTCTGAAGCAAGTCCGCGGCTTAGGGCATAAAGGCTGTTGAGCCCAAGCTGCAGCATCGCAGGCTCCGGGATATTCTCTTCGGAAAATGCTTCCAGGCATTCCGCCAGATAGCAGCCAAGAGCAAGCGCGGAAAGGCTCTGCCGCAGCTCATGAAAATCCTCGATTCGGTTCGCTTCATTGACGGTCCAGCGGCCTCTGTTTCCGAACATTGTAAATTCCGAATAGCACAGCGGTTCGGTCTGCGCCGCCAAATGGCTTCCCTTGCGCAGTGCTCCCCGTGCCTTGACGGTCATGCGCCCGTCCTCCGGTGTCAGAAGGGTAAGGATCCGGTCAGCTTCCTTGTAGCGGACCGTACGGAGTACCAGCGCCGGTGTTGTTCTGTACATCGATCAGTCCTCGGTATAGCCGAAGTTTTTCAGCTGCGCATCGGAATCGCGCCAGTTTTCCCGGACCTTTACCCATGTCTGAAGAAAAACTTTGGTTCCAAGAAGCGCCTCCATGTCCCTGCGCGCCTCCGCTCCGATCTTTTTCAGCATGGCCCCGTGCTTTCCGATAATAATTCCCTTATGGCTTTCCTTTTCGCAGTAGATCGTTGCTTCGATTTCCGCTAGCCCGTCCTCTCTTTCCCGGAAACGGGTGATTTCCACCGCCGTTCCATGCGGTACTTCCTTGTCCAAGCAGGAAAGCAGCTTCTCCCGCACGAGCTCTGCGCAAATCTGTCTTTCCGGCTGGTCTGTAATCATGTCCTCGGGGTAAAGAGCGGGGCCTTCCGAAGCGTATTCATGCAGCGTGTGGAACAGGTCCTCGATGCCGTCGCCTGTTTTCGCAGAAATGGGCACGATGGCGCGGAATACGTTCCGTTCCCCGTATAATGCCATAACCGGAAGCAATTTTTCCGGAGACACCCTGTCAATCTTGTTAATTGCCAGAATCGCCGGAACGCAGGTGCTTCGGATATTTTCCATCAGTTCCTCTTCTTTCGGAAAAATCTCTGCGGTCGGCTCCACAAGCATCAGGACAGCATCCACATCCGCTACGCTGCTGCGCACTACGCGTTCCATATACTGGTCCAGTCTTGTTCTGGACGGATGAAAGCCCGGTGTGTCCAGAAATATATACTGCGTATCGTCCCGGTTTACAACCGCCGAAATCCGGTTTCTCGTCGTCTGGGGCTTGCTTGAAACGATGGCGATTTTCTCCCCCACCAGCGTATTAATGAGAGTCGATTTACCCACGTTCGGTCTTCCGCAGACGGTGACCATTGCTGTTCTGTCCGTCATTCTTCTTCCCCCATGATTTCTTTTTCCCGTGCCCGCATTCTCTGTTTCTGCACTCCCTCATCGACATGGTCGTAGCCTAAAAGGTGCAGCATCGAATGAACCGTAAGATAGGAAACTTCCCGGGCGTAGCTGTGATTCAGTTCCTTTGCCTGCTGCTCACAGCGGGGCAGGCAGAGTGCCATATCTCCCAGCAGCAGGTTCCCCGACTGGGGATCCTTCTCGCAGTCCTCCGGGCGAAACACGCCGGGAATCAGATTATTCAGCGGAAAACTCAGCACATCCGTAATTCGATCGATCTGCCGATATTCCCGGTTGAGGCTTCGGATTCCCTCCTCATCCGTCAGAAGAACGCTCACCGTACAGGGATTCTGCACGCCTTCCGCCTGCAGCGTGCGCTCCACCGCCCGTCGGATGAGACCCGCGGTTTCCGGATGCCCCAGATGCGGCATGCTTCTTGTCAGTTCCACGGTCGGCTTCATGGCTTTTTCCTCACATACTTTCTCCGGGATGCCGCTTCCGCGGGCTGCGGATTTCGGCTGTCATACGCGTCGTACGCCTCGATAATGCGCTGTACCAGCTGATGACGGATTACATCCGCGCCGGTCAGGCAGCAGATGCCGATATCCTCGACATGATCCAGAACGCGCATGGCGACTTTCAGGCCTGACTGCTTGTCGGCGGGAAGGTCAATCTGTGTGATATCCCCCGTAATGACCATTTTCGATCCGAATCCCAGGCGCGTCAGAAACATCTTCATCTGTTCGCGGGATGTGTTCTGCGCCTCATCCAGAATAATAAAGCTGTCATCCAGTGTCCGACCGCGCATGTACGCCAGCGGCGCAACTTCTATATTTCCCCGCTCCATGTATTTCTGATACGTTTCAGTGCCGAGCATTTCATAGAGTGCATCGTACAGAGGCCGCAGATAGGGATCCACCTTGCTCTGCAGATCGCCGGGAAGAAATCCGAGCCGTTCTCCGGCCTCGACCGCCGGACGGGTCAGTATGATCCGGTTTACCTGTTCGGCACGGAAGGCCGCCACCGCCTCCGCTACCGCGAGGTACGTCTTGCCTGTGCCCGCCGGTCCGATTCCCAGGGTGATGGTATTCTGGGCAATGGATTCGCAATAGGCCTTCTGTCCCAGCGTTTTCGGCTTTATGGGCTTTCCCTTTGCGGTGATGCATACCACGTCGCCCGCAAGCTCATCGATCTTCGTTTCCTGCCCCCGACGTACAAGCTTCAGAATATATCGCACGTTCTGCGCATCGATATTCTCGCCTCTTGCCGAAAGCATCAGAAGTCCGTTGATGGCCTTTTCCGCGAGCAGGACATTTTCCGCCTCTCCCAAAACGTGGATCTGGTTTTCCCGGTCCAGGACTTTCACGTCCAGCTCGGATTCGATGATGCGGAGGTTCTGATCAAAGGAGCCGAAAACACTGATAACGTTTTCCAGCCGCTCCACCTGGATGGTTTTTTCTATCATGGGTCGTTATTATCCCTCACAAACCGTATGAATTGCTTTTATCTTAGCACCCGCCGGAGATGTTTTCCATACGAACCGCTACACCCCTGCAAAGGAGAATAAAATTCCGACCGCGGCGGAGGCGAGGATCAGGAAAATTGGGTGAAGTTTTTTTATTTTCGGCACAAGCCAGGTCGCTGCAAGCAGAGCCGCCGCAAGCGCAATGCACTTCCATCGGAATAGGTCCCCGATCGCCTTCGTCGCCGCATACAGGTCGATGTTCAGGAGCGATACCTTCAGCACCAGCACGCCCGCCGCTGCGATCAGGGCTACCGAACAGGGTCGGAGTCCGTAAAAGGCCGCATCCACATACCGGTTCTGCCGAAACTGCTTCAGCATGCGCGCGATAATAAGGATTATGATAACCGAGGGGGTCACAATTCCGAGTGTGGCAATGATGCCCCCGGGAATGCCGGCGGTCGTAAATCCGACGTACGTTGCCATATTGACTCCGATAGGTCCGGGAGTGGACTCGCCGACAGCGATCATGTCCGCAAGCTGCGTATGTGTAAACCATCCCGTTTTATCGGAAATATCATAAAGGAAGGGAATCGTCGCCATGCCGCCGCCTACGGCGAAAAGTCCCGTTTTGAAAAATTCCCAGAAAAGCCGCAGATAAATCATTTTGCCGGCCTCTCTTTCCACTGCCGCACAAGAATGCCCAGCGCGGCGCTGCAGAGAACGAACAGGACGGGTGAAAGGTCAAGGAAAACGCTCAGAAGAAAAACCGCCAGAAACATAGCCAGTTGGATCCGGTCCTGCACCGCGTTCTTCCAAAGCCGTATTACGGCATTGAACACCAGGACGCAGACGCAGACTCGAATGCCCGCGAATGCGTTTTTGACATAGGGATTGTCTGCAAATGCCGTCAGCGCCGAGGCGATGATCAGTATGATGACAAGGGACGGGAAAATAACGCCCGCCGTCGCAGTGATTCCTCCCCAGTTTCCCGCCTGTTTGTAGCCGATAAAGGTCGCCGTGTTTACCGCGATAACGCCCGGTGTGCACTGCCCGACCGCGTAATAGTCCATAAGTTCTTCCCCGGTGGCCCAGTGTCGATTGTCCACGACTTCCCTTTCCAGGATCGGGATCATGGCGTAGCCGCCGCCAAAGGTCATCACGCCGACCTTGGCAAACGTAATAAAGAGCTGCCAGAATATATTCTTTTCACGTTTCTTTTTTTCTTTCTGTCCGGGCATTGACGCGCTCCTCTCTTCTCTGTCCCTCAGGAAAAGGAAGGCCCGCCCCCCGCCGTACCGGCAGAAGACGGGTCGCTGCCTGTCTCTTTGCTTCAGTCCGCCATGGATTCCGCATAGCTGCTGTATTTGTCCACCTTTGTCTGTGCTTCGTTCATGTTTTTTCCGGAAGCCAGGATATACACCTTGATTTTCGGCTCGGTTCCCGAAGGCCGGACAATGAAATTTGTTTCGTCCGACAGCTCAAAATACATCACATTTGAGCCCTTGATTCCGGTTTCTCCCACTTTGCCGAGACCCGCTACCGTAATGGTTCCATCCTGGTAGTCGCGGATCTGCTCCACGGGGACGCCGGAGATCTCCTTCAAAGGCTCCGCGCGCAGACGGTCCATAAGGTCCTTCATTTTTTTGAGACCGTCCAGACCCGGCATGACAAGGTTCAGCGTTTTTTCCATGTAGTATCCGTATTTTCTGTACAGTTCCTGCAGCGCATCCAGCAGCGTCATTCCGCGGCTGCGGTAGTAGGCAGCCATTTCCGCCACAAGCATGGATGCCGTTACGGCGTCCTTGTCCCGAACGTAATCGCCGACCATGTAGCCGTAGCTTTCCTCATACGCGAAAATGTAGCTGTAGGAGCCTTCCGCTTCCCACTGGGCAATGCGTTCCGCCATGAACTTAAACCCTGTAAAGGTATCTTCAATATGCACTTCATTCATCGTGCAGACCTTGCGCGCCATTTCCGTCGTGACAATGCTTTTTACGACGCCGGGCTTTGCCGGCATCGTGCCGGTCCGCTTTTTTGCCTGAATAAGGTAGTCCAGCAGAAGTACGCCCATCTGGTTTCCGCTGATAGTCTTATATTCTCCGTCGCCGCTGCGGACCAGCACGCCGATGCGATCGGAGTCCGGGTCCGTGCCGATGATAAGGTCGCTGTCCACCTTCCGAGCCAGGTCAATTGCAAGGGCAAAGCCTTCCGGGTTCTCCGGATTCGGGCTGTCCACCGTGGGGAAGGTTCCGTCAATGACCATCTGTTCCGGAACCGGGTACAGGTGCTTAATTCCAAGCCTCTTCAAAGCCTCCGGAACCAGCTTGTAGCCGCAGCCGTGAAAAGGGGTGTAGACAATCTTGAAGTCGTCCGCAACCTTTGCAACAATATCTCTGTCCACCGCCTGACCAAGTACTTCCTTCAGGAATGCTTCATCCGTGCTTTCATCCAGGAGCTCAATGATTCCCTTCTGCACGGCCTCCTCATAATCCATGCTTGAAAATCCGTTGAATATATCCAGCTTTTCCCTCTCGGCAGCAATCGCCTGCGCATGCTGCGGAGGTAGCTGCGCACCATCCGACCAGTAGACCTTGTAGCCGTTGTATTCCTTAGGATTGTGGCTTGCTGTAATGTTCAGCCCGGCCGTTGTCCTGTAGTAGCGTACTGCGAAGGAAAGTTCCGGCGTAGGATGCAGAGATTGGAAAAGTCGGACATGAATTCCGTTTGCCGCCATGACGCAGGCAGCTTCCCTGGCAAAGACGTCGCTGTTGATGCGGCAGTCGAAGCAGATCACAATGCCTTTCTGCTTTGCCTGCTCGCCATCGCGTGCGATGACGTTGGCAAACGCCTGCGTTGTCTGCCGGATGACATGCACATTCATATTGTGCAGACCGACTTTCATCGTTCCGCGAAGTCCAGCCGTTCCGAACTCCAGCGGCGCATAAAACCGGCTTTCTATTTCCTTGTCGTCGTTTTTAATGGAATCCAGTTCCTGCCACTCCTTCTCGTTAAGCGCAGGACTGTCCAGCCAGTGCTGGTATTCTTCCCTATATGTTCTCTTCATCTGGACTCTCCCCCAAGCAAATTTCCCGTGCCTCCTCCAATCTGGATTCCGGCACGTAAAGATCTGCTCCGCCGCCGCTGGTGCCGATCATAACCCTTCCGAACCGCCCGTCGCCGGGATAGTCGCGCACGCAGGGAATGCCGTAGGCAGCCAGCAGCGTAACGGTCAGATCCTCCTCCATGTTTTTGGGCGAACAGTGCCGCAGAAAAGCGGGCTTTTCAAATTGGCCGCTTTCATTCTTCGGCCACTGCTCCTGAAGCGGGCCGATGCGGTCCCGCGTCCAGTTTTCCGTATCCTTCAAAGCGTCCTCATTTCTGCCGCGCAGCGGCCCTGGAGCGTCTGACTCCTTCGGTTGAATCTCTTACTGTTGAATCTCTTACTTATGATATCGGGAGCCTTCCCTGATCTGAAAGGCGCGGTAGATCTGCTCGAGAAGCATTACACGGGCAAGATGATGCGGAAAAGTCATGGGAGAAAGGCTGAGGCGGCATTCGCACTGCGCTTTCAAATCGGGTCCAAGCCATAGCTTGAACCGATAAGAAAGCAGACGCTGGATTTTCCTTCCAGAGCAAGCCGGGAAAGCGCCTCCGAAAACGCTTCGCTGCTGCAGGATGCCCCTTCAATGCAAAGAGCAATCCGATAGGAGCCTGCCGGGATTCTGTCCCGCATGCTTCTCGCCTCCCGGGCCAGAGCCTGCGCAATTTCCTTATCCCCGGGTCTTTCCGGAAGCCTCTGCTCCTGGATTTCATCGATTCGTATCCGGCAGAAAGGACGGAGCCGCTTTTCGTATTCCGCCGCCGCGGCAATATAAAATGGCTCCCGCAGACGTCCGGCGCACAGAACTGTAATATTCCGCGTTTCGACTCACCTTCCCGTCAGCCGATTTCCAGGCTCTCCTCGGCTGCCTCCATATCCGGGTATTCGACGATTCGTATGTCCGCCCCAAGATTTCGGAGCTTTCCTACCATGTCCTGGTAGCCGCGCTCAATATAGTGGATATCCTCAATTTCCGTTCTGCCCTGCGCGCATAGGCCTGCAATCACCATGGCCGCGCCGGCTCGCAGATCGCAGGCTGCCACGGGAGCGCCGGTAAGGCGGTGTCCGCCCTCTATAATGGCAACCCGCCCGTCTACTTCGATGCAGGCGCCCATGCGGCGCAGCTCATTGACGTATTTGAAGCGATTGTCGTAGATTCCTTCCGTAATCACGCTGGTTCCGTCGGCAAGGCAGAGCAGCACGCTCATCTGCGGCTGCATATCCGTCGGAAAGCCAGGGTAAGGAAGTGTTTTCAGGCTGATATGATTCATTTTCGACGCGCCCCGTACCAGAACGCTGTCCCCGGATTCGGAAACCTCTGTCCCGGTTTCGCGCAGTTTCGCGCTGATGCATTCCAGGTGCTTCGGGATGACGTTTTTGATTAGGACTTCTCCCTGCGTAGCCGCTGCCGCGATCATGTAAGTCCCCGCTTCAATTTGATCCGGAATAATCGTATAGGTTCCGCCGTGCAGCCGCTCCACGCCGTTTACTTTAATGCAGTCCGTGCCGGCGCCGCGGACATCCGCGCCCATGGAATTGAGAAAGTTTGCCAAATCAACGATGTGCGGCTCCCGGGCGGCATTCTCAATCACCGTTTTTCCGTTTGCAAGGACGGCGGCAATCATGATATTCATGGTTGCTCCGACCGAAACCTTATCCAGATACACGCGTCCACCGCTCATCCGTCCGCCCCGGGCGTCGGCAAATACGAACCCGTTGCGCACATCCAGATCCGCTCCGATTGCCGTGAGACCTTTGATATGCTGATCGATGGGGCGTACGCCGAAGTTGCAGCCGCCTGGCATCGTCGTCTTCGCTTTTCCGAAGCGTGCCAGCATGGCGCCGATAAGATAGTAGGATGCGCGTATCTTCCGCATCAGGTCATAGGGACTGTCCCGCAAAGAGACCTGCCGACAGTCGATTTCCACTGCCGAAGGATTGATCATCCGGACCTTGGCCCCGAGATGCCTCAATATAGTCAGAAGCATATCCACGTCGCTGATCTGCGGAATATTCTCCAGTCGGCAGATACCATTCACGGTAAGCGCTGCGGGGATAATGGCTACAGCCGCGTTTTTCGCACCGCTGATTTCCACTTCCCCTTTCAGCGGGTGTCCGCCGTTAATCACATATTTTTCCAAATTCCCGTCCACCTCTATATAGGATGCCGCGACATTCCGCGCAGCCGAAAATTCTCTGTTTGTAAAGCGTTATTATACCATACGCAGCCCGATGTGGCAACTTTGCCGAATTGTCTATAGGCATCGCTCCGCGGCAGCCCGGAGGATAAGGATCGCGGTTTTCGCGTCCTCAATTTCCCCGCGCCGAACCCTGTTCACTAACTCGGTCAGCGGAACCTGCTCGAGGCGCAGAAACTCTCCCCGGTCCGGATGCATCGTCCCGCTTTTCAGTTTTCTTGCGATATAAAGGTGCAGCCGCTCATCCGAGTACCCAGGAGAGCTGTAATAGGTACCGCAGTCCAGATACTCCTCTGCTGTGAAGCCGGTCTCCTCCGAAAGCTCCCGTACGGCGCATGCAAAGGGGTCTTCCCCCTTTTCAAGCTTGCCGGCAGGCGCTTCGAGGATTTCCTTCTGTGCGGGGTAGCGGTACTGACGTACAAGGTAGGCGATGCCGTCAGCATCCACGGGCAGAATGGCAACGCCTCCCGGATGCTCCACGACCTCGCGCCGCGTCACGGTTCCGTCGGTCAGCTCCACATGGTCAAGACGCACGCGGATAATGACGCCATGATATTTCTCTTCACTGTCGATTTTCTTTTCTGTAAAACTCATCAATTCCCTCATCAATCTGTCTTCCCTTTACGGCTTGCCGCCAGAATCTCCGGAGCTTCCCTTTTCCACATCGGCAGGCATCTTCGGAAGATTCCATTTGTAATGGATCGCCAGAAACCGGATGGCAAGAACCAGCACGATGCTCACAAGCGCCGACAGCGTTCGGCTGCCGATTCCCGACCGAGTCTGCAGAAGATAGTAGACCAAAGACCCGATCAGCGCTGCCAGTGCATAGACCCGCTTGCGCATCACGACCGGCATCTTCGTGGCGAGAATGTCCTGGAGCATCCCGCCGCCGACGGCTGTAATCATGCCCACGAAAACGGCAAGATACCCGCTGTGATACGGGCTGTCCAAGGCTCCCTGCACGCCTATCACCGCGAAAGCCGCCACGCCGAGACTGTCTGTGATGTTCAAAAATGTATCCGTCGCCGGGCGATGGCGCTGCAGTGCCGGCTGCAGGCAGTACTCCAGGAGAATAAGGAATGCAGAGGCTCCCAGCGAGGTCAATAGGTAGCTCGGCCGCATCAGTGCTACCGGCGGGAACGTTCCCAGAAGAATGTCCCGAAGCATCCCGCCGCCGATTGCCGTAACCACGCCCAGAACCAGGGCTCCGAACACATCCATGTTCGTTTCCTTTGCCGTCAGAACGCCGGAAAACGCAAAAGCGACGGTGCCGATCCCTTCCAGAATGACAAGCAGCGTGTCAATACCCAACTCGCTTTCCACCCTTTCCGTCTGTCCCGACAGCCGTCTTTCCGGCACGAAAGAGCGCTCCGCATACGCCGGCGCAGTCCTTCGCGCTCCATAAATACTAGTCACATGAATTGTGAAATGTCAATAGATTTTTTCTCTTTTCCGCGCGTAACGGGGTTCTTCTTTCAGGATTTCGTCCCTTCTGCCGTGCGGCGGCGCTGCAGCGCATTTCGAAGTCCTGTCAGTCCCAGCACTGCTGCACATCCAATCAGGAAGTACCAGATATGGAAGGTCCCCCAGGTCATTGCCGGCATCGGGCTCTCCAGTGTCGTCGGTCCCTGCGCAATGGCATAGAGGGAGCCGATCATCATGCCGAGAATCCCGTACATCATCGCCGCATGGTGAATTTCCAGCATCTTTTTAAGCCATTTAAGGACAAACAGAACGCTCAGCACAACGCCGACCAGCAAGCTCAGCAGCAGCCAGGCGCTGTGGAAATTCAGCTGCAGCAGTTCATGCGCTGCCGTAATAACGGACAGATAAAGTCCGAAGGCCATCAGAACCGTAGATCCGGAAATTCCCGGAAGCACCATGGCCGTGATGGCAAGAAAGCCGCCCAGAACCGCGTATAAGGCCCCAGGAACGGAGAAGCTGTCTGTTCCTACGGTTCCCGCAAGGGAAAGCTGCGAAATCGCAACCACGACGGCTGCACCCAGCAGCATCCAGAGCAGATTTTTTCCCGTGCGGCGGTAGGACTCCCTTTCCTCATAGAGAATGATGGGAATGGAGACTGCGACCAGGCCGAGAAACAGAGAGCTCACTTCATAGATGCCGGAAACAAAGACTTTGGCGAGCACGGATACTGCAAGCGCCATGCCGGCAGCCCATCCAAGGAGAAGTTTTACAAGAAACTTTACGGCAGCAATCCGCTGGCTTTTCGTACCGTGGAAAAGGTCGCTGAGCGAAGTAATAAACTCATCATACAGGCCCATGATGAAAACGATGGTTCCCCCCGATACGCCGGGAACGCTGTCCGCAAGAGCCATGATGAATCCGGTCAGAATAATATAGAGCATTTCTTCCTCCAAAGAAGATGTAGTTCGGTTCTGCTTTTCCTGCTGTTGTTTTATATCCGCACAGGACCATGTGCACCCCAGCGGATATTCCGAGGGATCAGCCGCAGATGCTGAAGCCGGTAGAGGGCCGCCGAAGGAGATACCCGAAAGCAGAGGCATACTGCTTCGATGCGCGCGTCAATGCAAAGCAGGCCTGCCTCCGCGTCTCTGCCGCCGCGGTCGGTCCGCCGGACCGCCTCCCGCACCAGGGTCCGCGGCATAAGCAGGGCGGAAGAAAAGGCGTTCGCCTGCCATTCCACCCAGTCCCTCTGCGTACGCAGCTCCCGGGGCTTTGCTTTCTCCATCGTTTCCCGGCTGTCAATCAGAACGGTTAGATACTCCCGGCTCTGTTCGGCATAGAGCTTTTGATTCTCTGGTTTTCGGAAGAACGGCTCATGAAGCAGGGCATGCCCGATTTCATGGCCGATCGTAAATCGGTAGGTTGGTTCCCTTTCGGGTGTAATAATTCTCTTATCCGCCAGAATGGTATGGGCTTTCACCGGAACCGCAACCCGGCTCCCATGCTCCGCATCGGCGAGGAGCAGAGTTCCTTCCTGGAAAACCGTCATCCCGAGAATTGTCGCATCCGAGGACAGATACCCGCTTCGAAAATGCCAGCCCGGCAGGGCGTGGAATACCTTCCGAAGATCCACCGCATCCGGAAATCGGCTGAGACATCCTGGATCCGCTGCTTCTGCCACGGCTTCCGCATACGAGTCCAGCTCGGCTCCGCTGACGTGTGGCATGTTATCCGTCTGTTTGGAAAAATCCGCCTTCGGCAGACGGCACGCCGTGTCCCTTTCTATCATTTGCATCGTACGGAGCTTTCCCTGAAAAAGTAAAATTCCGTCCTTCCAGCACGGCTCCGCGCTCCTTCCCGTTCCGACTTTCCTCAGCTTAGCACACATTTCTTCCGGAGAGCACGTCTTTTGCGTAAAATTTACAGAAATTTTGCCTTTCTTTGTTTGAAAGGGTTAACAAAGAATTAATGCAATCGGAATAAAATAGGAGCAAAATAAGAGTGCAGAAATTTCAGGAGGGATACAATTGGCAGATTCGGACAAAATAGACCGGCAGGACACCAGCCGGAAAATGGACGACATGGTTCGGGACGCGGTAAACGGGGCTACTGCCGGGCAGATGATTCTCGTACAGGAAGCACTGAACGCAAATCTGACGGACGATGTAAAGCAGCTTGTCGGTTCCGTTGTGGAATACAAAGAAATGATGATGCGCTACACATGTGCCATCAAGGAAATAAAAACGAAATTTGACGTGCTCAACACGGAATTCAACGTCCGTTACCAGCGCAACCCCATAAGTTCCATAACCTATCGGCTGAAGGAAACCATGAGCATTGCGGAAAAACTGGAGCGCCGGGGTCTTCCTTTTACCATCGATGCGATTCAGAACAACATCAATGACGTAGCCGGTATCCGCGTCATCTGTTCGTATTTAGACGATATTTACCTGATTGCCGATGCATTTCTGAAGCAGGACGACATTACTCTTATTAAGCGGAAGGACTACATCGCACAGCCGAAACCTAATGGATACCGAAGCCTGCACCTAATTGTGAGCGTTCCAGTCTTCTTTGCCAATGAAAAAAGAGAGATGCGGGCAGAAGTGCAGATCCGGACCATCGCCATGGATTTCTGGGCCAGTCTGGAGCATGAGCTGAAATACCATAAAAACATCCCAGATCAGAAACGGATTGTTCGGGATCTGAAAGACTGTGCGGACACCATTCATGACACCGATCTCCGCATGCTCCGCATCCGAAACAGGATAACCGATAAAAAGCCGGATCCTTCGGAGGAAGATTTGCTTTACGAAAAATTCATGAAGCTTGATATTAAGGTCGAATGATAAAGCGCTTCCGCCACGGCGGAATCAATTTATCTGAATCTGTCGCAAAATTATCGCATGGCAGAATGTTCAGAACGAAAAAAGGCCCGCAATTGCCTAATTTACAAGACAGTTGCGGGTTTCACTTCTGGTGGACCTATCGGAAACCTATTCAAACAATTACAAAATAATTCGTGATTTCGTCAAGAGCCACGCTACTACCCCTGTTAAACCAGGTATAGAGCATTGTACCAACAATACGCCCTATGACCCCAATTGTATAGTAAAAACTATCAAACAGCAACAGAAAAACTTATCTGAGCTAGAAATTCAAACTATCTGCAAGAAGTATCAGAGTGGATCCTCGAGCTATGAGCTAGCCAAAGAGTTCAACTGTCATCGCAGTACTATCACAGCAGCACTCAGGCGAAATGGCATAGAAGTATCCCATAAGGCAACCACGAAACCAGAACTTGTCAAAAGAGTAATAGAGCTATACGCAGAAATGAAGACGCCAAAAGAAGTTGGAGCTATCGTTGGAATTACTGGCGATACGGTCAGAAGAATTCTCAAAGAGAACGGCATACATATCCGGAGGAGTTGGGAGTATCCAAAATCAAAAGATTAAAATATATAATAAATCCAGAACATACAATACGATCTATTTATATCAAAAGCTAAACCAAGAAAGTCGTCATGAAAAGTGCAGAAATTCAAAAACAACTACAAATGACATATAAGGAACTCGTAAAATACCTCCTAGGGAAATACGGCCCATCCAAATACGATTACTTCCAAACAGAATCCTGTAAGACTAAGAACCGAAAAGTCTCAAGAACTAGCGAAGGACTATATTGTCACCATATCGACGAAGACAAAGCAATAATGCTCAGCAATGATAAATATGCACAATCAAATCCATTCGAGTATCAAAAAGCCGACAGGTTAGTATATTGCAACGCCTTGGAGCACTTAATATTGCACATAAAAATTGTAGAGGAGCCACGAGACGAAAGCGCAAACGAAATGGAACTACAAGGAATAGGAGGTGCCGTAAATTGGCTGTGTCCTCAAATTAACGACTACTATAACGGGTATGAATACAAGCAGGCCTATATGCAAAAAGTGTTTAGCCTTATAAAAGATAATTTCGACGACTACATAGACATACTAGACTACTTTCTAGGTGCCATACAGGGGAATCCATGGTACGAACTACGAATCACGAAAGAGAGCCTATCACGAGGATATGATGGTAAAATCGTTCAGAAAATCTATGAAAGACTCTAGAAGGCCATCCTAAAAGAATTCCATAGGTATATGTTCCTGATGAGAGATATGGCTCAAGACCTGCGTTATGGGTATGACATAGTCGGAAAGCTCTGGGTTAAATACTCTGAGACAGAACGTGGCGGATGGAGTAT
>OMTF01000046.1 GCA_900313925.1 uncultured Eubacteriales bacterium
GCAGAAAAAAGCAAAAGCCTGGTGGGGCGAAAACTGATATGGGGAGATCGATGCGATGAAAGTAAAAAATCTGATGCCGTGGAACAGAACGCGGCAGACAAGGGGGGCTCTGCCGGCCATTGCATACGTGGTCGGTGACGATGATTCCCTGTGCGTGCCCGGGTACACGTCCCTGGATCGATGTCCGGAAATCGTAGCCGGGTGCTATGCGATCGCCAGACTGATGGGCAGCATTACCATCCACCTGATGGCCAACACGGAGCGGGGAGACGTCCGAATCATCAACGAGCTGAGCCGCCTGCTGGACATTGAGCCGATGCCGAACATGACGCGGAAAACGTGGGTGGAGGCAATCGTCATGAACATGCTGCTGTATGGCCGCGGAAACAGCATCGTCCTTCCCCGCACGCGCAAAGGGTATCTGCAGGATCTTGAACCGATCAGTGCTTCCCGCATCAGCCTCCAGCCGGCGCCGGGGAGCTTCCGGGATTACACCGTACAGATCGACGGACGGACATACGCATCGGACCGCGTCCTCCATTTTGTCCATAATCCGGACAAGTATTACATGTGGAAGGGCAAGGGTATGACGGTGTCGCTGCAGGGCTTAGCAGATAACCTCAAGCAGGCAGCCGCCACGGAAAAAGGTTTTCTGAAAAGCAAATGGAAACCAAGCCTGATCGTGAAGGTCGACGCCTTGATCGACGAATTCGCCACACCGGAGGGACGGGAAAAGCTGCTGGACAGTTACGCAAAATCGGCCACCGTAGGGGAGCCGTGGATCATTCCGGCAGAACAGTTTGCCGTGGAGCAGGTCAAGCCCCTGTCCCTGGCAGATCTGGCGATCACCGACACGATCCAGCTGGACCGCAGAATGGTGGCGTCCATTCTGGGGATCCCGGCGTTTGTATTGGGCGTGGGCGATTACAACAAAGACGCCTGGAACAACTTTGTCCAGAACACCATCCGGCCGATTGCAATCGGGATCCAGCAGGAGCTGACCAAAAAACTGATTCTGTCGCCCAAGTGGTACGTCAAATTCAACGTCTTGTCCCTGATGGATTGGGATTTGAACACCATCTACCAGGTCTTCGGCGGCCTCTCCGACAAAGGCATCGTCACCGGCAATGAGGTCCGCGACCGGATCGGTATGTCGCCGCTGGACGGCCTGGATGAGTTGCGGATCCTGGAAAACTACATACCCAGCGACATGATCGGCAATCAAAAGAAGCTGATCCAAGGCGGTGATACCGAATGAAGGTGCTGCCGAGTTGTCCCCATGGAAAATACGTGGAAGGCATGAAGATCCAGTGCACGAAGACCGGAAACCGATGTGCCCACGTGTATTTCAAACGCTGTAAAGGCTGGTGGGCCAATACAGACCAGGCGGAGCGTTGCCCGCTGCGCAGAGAACAATCAGCCGAGTAGAAAGGTAGGTAAAAATGGAAATAAGACAAGTACGGAGCATTCCGTCACAGTTTACAACCCGTGAGGATGGCGGCGATCCCACGATCGAAGGCTATTTCGCCGTTTTCAATTCCTTGTACGAAATAGCGCCGGGCCTGACGGAAAGCGTTGCGCCCGGTGCTTTTTCAAAGACACTGAGCGGAGATATCCGCGCCCTGATCAATCATGACACGACATTGGTGCTGGGGAGGACAAAAGCCCACACACTGGAACTGCGTGAGGATGAGCATGGTCTATGGGGAAAGGTAACGGTCAATCCGAACGACCGTGATGCCATGAACCTGTATGAGCGTGTAAAACGCGGTGACGTGGACGGCTGTTCCTTCGGCTTCTACCCCGTGGTCGAGGAGACCGATATCCTGGAAAACGGGGACGTGCATTGGACGATCAGGGAGGTGGATTTGTTCGAGGTGTCAGCCTGTACATTTCCAGCATATCAGGAGACAAATATTTCTGCCAGGTCTGCGGAAGCGGCGTCCATCCGCGCCAAAAGACACCAGGCATGGCAGGAAAAGATGAAAGGAAGGTTGAGCAAATGGCACTGAAAGCCCTGCTTCTGCGCAAGAAGCTGGACGACGCGAAAAAGCGTCTGGATGCACTCCGGGCCAAAGACAATGAATTCCAGTCCCGCGAAACGGAGCTGGAAAAAGCGATTGCCGAGATGCCGGAGGACGCGGACGAGGAGACGAGATCCGCAGTAGAAGAGTCCGTGACCCAGTTTGAACAGGACAAGGACGCACACGAAAACGCAAAGGCTGACCTGAATCGTGAGATCGAAGGTCTGGAAGCTGAGCTGGAGGCCGAGGAAGAAACCCCGGCCGCTGATCCGGTCCCTGCACAGGAGCCGGTAGAAGATAAGAGAAAGGATGACAAAAATATGAGAATCCCCGAAACCCGCGCCCGCATGTTTGGCGCAACGGCCCAGGAGCGGGAGATGTTTTTCGCCCGTGAGGACGTCAAGGACTACCTGGCCGAGGTCCGCAAATGCATCAAAGAAAAGAGAGCCCTGACCAATGTGGGCCTGACCATCCCGGAAGTGATGCTGGGCGTCCTGCGGGAAAACATCACCAACTATTCCAAGCTGTACCGGCACGTGAACGTCCGGGCCATTTCCGGCGAGGGCCGCATGATCATCATGGGTACGATCCCCGAAGCGGTCTGGACGGACTGCTGCGCCAACCTCAACGAGCTTAATCTGGCGTTCAACGACGTGGAGGTCAACTGCTGGAAGGTCGGCGGCTACTTTGCCGTCTGCAATGCAACGCTGGAGGACAGCGACATTGATCTGGCGGCGGAGCTGGTGTCCGCTATCGGACAGGCAATCGGCATCGCCCTGGATAAGGCCATCCTGTACGGAACCGGTACCCGCATGCCTCTGGGCGTGGTGACACGTCTGGCCCAGACCGAGGCGCCTTCCGGCTATCCGGCTACCGCCAGACCTTGGGCAGACCTGCACACCACCAACATCCTTTCCGTGGCCTCCGGCACCACCGGCGCGGACCTGATTGCCGCGATTGTCGGCGACTTCGGCGCCGCCAAGGGCAAGTACAGCCGCGGCGAAAAGGTGTTCGCAATGAACGAGGCCACCTACACCGCGCTGATGGCAGCGACTGTGTCTGTTGACGCCAGTGGCCGAATCGTGGCCGGCGTGTCTGATACCATGCCCGTCATCGGCGGCATCATCGAGGTGCTGGACTTCGTGCCCGACAACGTGATCATCGGCGGCTATTTCGATCTGTACCTGCTGGCAGAGCGGGCCGGTCAGAAATTCGCCACCTCTGAGCACGTGCGCTTCCTGCAGGATCAGACCGTGTTCAAGGGGACTGCCCGGTACGACGGCACGCCTGCCATTGCCGAGGGCTTTGTCGCTATCGGCATTAACGGCGCAACGCCTACCGCAGCCATGACCTTTGCGGCGGACACTGCCAACGAGGGCGCGTGATGGATTACACCGTAATTAAGCGGTTCAGTGATCTGCAGGACGGCAACCGCGTGTATGAGGTCGGAGACACCTACCCAAGAGCGGGCGTCTCTCCGTCGCCGGCGCGGATCGCGGAGCTGGCCGGGAACAAAAACCGACAGAAAACGCCTCTGATCAAGGCGGTACAAAAGAAAGCAACAAAATCCAAGAAGTAAAGGTGGGATAAGCCGTGACAGACGCAACCAAATTGACGCTGCTCAAAGCGAACCTGGAGATCATCGATGCAAACACGGCCCACGATGAATATCTGCAGAACCTGCTGCAGGCCGCGGAGCAGATGATCACACGGGAGGGCATTTCACTGACAGACACCATCGAGGACGGAAATCTGGTGGTCATGTACGCGGCCTACCTCTACCGCAAACGGGCCGACGATACGCCGGCCATGCCGCGCATGCTGCGCTACGCACTGAACAACCGTCTGTTTGCACAGAAGGTCAAGGAGGCGGGCGATGTTTGACGCGGGAACGGTGACCATATGCACGCTGCAAAACACAGCAGCGGCGGGCCAGATGCCCAAGGAGCAGCTGCAAACCGTGACGGCGGCCTATTTCGGCGAGCGCACGGTTGGCTATAACCGATATTACGCAGCGGCCGGCGTGAATGAACAGATCGATCTGTTGATCCGGATCTGGCGCAACAACCAGGTCCGGATCGGCATGTATGCGGTCTTGTCCATGTCGGAAAATGATGGCCAGTATCGGATCACAAACGTGCAGCAGCTGCTGGATGACGACGGCCTGAAAGTGACGGATCTGACGCTGCAGAGATTGGAGCGGAATTATGACGTTGCAGCAGAAGCTTAAACGGATCGGGGACGCGCTGGCAGTCATCCCGAACATGTACCATTATTACCGGCCGCAGCTCACGCCGCCTTTCGGCGCATGGGCCGAGGACAGCGAGGGGGATTCCTTCGCCGCGGATAATCGGAAGCGGGAGCAGGTTATAACCGGGTTTGTATCCTATTACACCCAGACGGAATATGACCCGACCCTTGACCGGATCCAGGAGATCCTGAACGGTTTTGATTTCCCGTTTGGCTGGCGGCTGGAATCGGTACAGTACGAGGACGACACAGCGCTGATCCATTATGAATGGACCTGGAGCGTGGTGTAATGGCGAAAATGACAATCGGCAAAGGTATGGACGAGTACCTTGCAAAGCTGGGCAATCTGGAATTTGCTGCGCCGGGGCTGGTAGGCCAAGCAATCTTCGAGGGCGCCAAAATCGTGACAGATCAGGTGCGGGCAGAAATCGAAGCGCTACCGACGGCAGAGAGCAAACGTGTAGCGACACCGAGAGATCCAACGCAAGTGGAAAAGGACGGGCTGCTGGATGGGCTGGGTATTGCCACCAAAAAGAACGACGGCGGTTATATCAATGTCAAAGTCGGCATGGAAGGGTATAACACAGACAAAACCAAGAAATACCCACAAGGGAAGCCAAACGCAATGATTGCCAGATCCATCGAATCCGGCAGCACCGTCATGAAACGAAATGCCTTCATCAGCCGGGCGGTCAACAAGACCAAGAAGGACGCCGAGGCAGCCATGCAGAAGGTCATAGAAGAAGGAATCGAGAAAATCATGAAATGAGCCGCCGCAGGGCGGCTCTTGCATTTGAGGAGGAGTTTTTAATGGCAAATGGAAAAGTAATCACCGGGTATTCCATGCCGTTTGTGGCGCTCTACGCGGCGGCAAATGGCGTTGTAACCTATTCCGGCGGCATTCCCCTTGCCCGCGGCGTCAATGTGTCCCTGTCCGTTGAGGGCGGCGGCGACAATGATTTTTACGCCGATAACGTCAAGGCTGAGAGCGCTAACCAGACATTCAGCTCCGGCAAGCTGTCCCTGACCGTGGACGGGCTGAAGGCGGCGGCGCGGAAGCTGATTTCCGGAGTGAAGACCACGCGGACCGAGGGGTCCGGCGACACGGTGGTCAGCTTTGACGTATACGACGACGACCAGAAAATGCCCTACGTAGGCGTCGGATTCGTCGTCCGGTACATGGAAGACGGCGTGACCACCTATGCGCCAGTCATCATCAAAAAAGTCAAATTCAGCCCGGAGGGGCTGGACGCAGCTACCCAGGAGGAAAACATCGATTGGCAGACCACAAAGCTGGAGGCGTCGATCATGCGTGACGACACCGCAAATCATGAATGGAAGATGATTGGCGAAGATCAGACCACCGAAGAGGCGGCTGTGGCAGCCTATAAGCTGGTTCTGACGCCAGCGGCGTAAACAGGAGGACAACATGGTAGTTTTCGGCAAAGAGGTCAATTTCCGCAGATCGGTACAGGCAAATTGCGAGATCGCGGAAATCTGCCCCGATGGGGATATCAACAAATTCAACGTCCTGATCAACGGCCCCTACAAAACGGCCCAGACAGCGGCGGCGCGTTTCATGGCGGCCATGAGCCGTGCGTATGAGGATTACGCAAATTTTACAGACCCGGAACACAAAGCCGACCCGATAACGGAGCGGGAGCTCATGATGCTGGACGGTGACGAATTTAACGACCTGTTTCTGCAGGCCCTGTCCGTCTTTGCCGATGACGGCAAAACCACCGTAGAGACCGAGCCTGTAAAAAAAACGGAAAACGAGGCCGGGGAAGCAGGTCCGTCAGATTAAATCTGAGCTGGTACCTGTTCTACGGCCGCAAGTTAGGGATGGGCAGGCGAGAGATCCTGACACTGCGTTTCGGCGAAATGCAGGATATGATCGCCTGTCTTTCTGTCTATGAGGGAACGGCACTGCCGAAAGTGCAGAAAAAAAGAATCACAGATTTTGAAGAAGCCATAAAGTTGAGGTGAAAAACCAATGGCCGTAAACATCGGGCCGAAAATCGGCATAGACGGCGAGGCTGAATACCGGAAACAACTGCAGGATATTATCCAGCAGCAGAAAACGCTGAAGGCGGAGATGCAGGAAACGGCATCCGGTTTTGATAAAAACACGACGGCCATGGAGAAGGCAAAAGCCAAGGCCGAAAATCTGAATAAGCAGATTGAGCTTCAGAAAACACGGGTTGAGGAAGCCAAAAAGATGGTGGAACAGTCCACCGAGAAATACGGAGAAGCGGACAGCCGGACACAGAAGTGGAAAGAGGCCCTGGCCAACGCGAGCACCGAACTGAATAATCTGCAAAAAGAGCTGAAGGACACCAACCCGGTCAAGGCGTTCAGCGATGACCTGAAAACGGCGGCTGACAAGCTGGATAAAATCGGCGGCAAAACCCAATCAGTCGGCGACAGTATGACAAAATACGTCACAACGCCGATTATGGCCGTCGGAGGCGCATCGATTGCCGCATTCAACGATGTCGATAAGGGCATGGATATCGTCATCAAGAAGACAGGAGCCACGGGAGAAGCTCTGACCGACATGCAGGACCGGGCAAAAGCCCTGGCAAAGACCATGCCAGTATCATTTGAAGAAGCAGGTACAGCAATCGGAGAAGTTGCGACACGGTTCGATCTGGCCGGTGAGGATCTGGAAAAGCTGTCAGAGAAATTTCTGCAATTTGCGCAGATCAACGACACAGATGTTTCCGGCGCCATAGATAACGTGCAGGCGGCAATGGCGGCATTCAACGTGGACAGCAAAGATGCCGGCGACGTGTTGGATATGCTGACCAAGGCGTCCCAGAATACTGGGGTATCGGTGGACAAACTGTCGTCGGACCTGACGACCAATGCCGCGGCACTGAAGGAAATGGGCTTCGGGGTCAATGCCTCCGTGGGATTCCTGTCAAAATTAAATAAAAACGGTCTGGACAGCAGCGCCGTCATGTCAGGCTTGAAAAAAGCCCTGGCGAATGCGACACGCGAAGGGAAAACCATGGATCAGGCGCTGTCCGATCTGCAAAAACAGCTGCAAGACGCTTCCAGCGACACCGAAGCAATGCAGGCAGTCATGGATCTGTTCGGCAATAAGGCGGGCCCGGCGCTGACTGCGGCGATCAAGGACGGGCGGTTGTCATTCGATGAATTTTCAAACACGATCCAGGACTGGGGCGACGTGACCTCAACCACATTTGAGGCGACATTGGACGCTCCGGACCGGTTCCGGGTCGTAATGAACAATGTAAAGGACGTTGGCGCTGAAGTTGGAGCCACGCTGCTGGAATCGCTCACGCCGGCCATTCAGACGGTGGGCGAGGCTGTCCAGAAGGCCGCCAAATGGTGGAACGGCCTCGATGAGAGCCAACAGAAAACGATCCTGACAGTTGCGGGAGTTGTGGCCGCAATCGGGCCGGTCGTGTCCATCGTCGGAAAAGTAACCAGTGGCATAGGAACGGTTATAAATGGCGTTGGATCCGTGATCACGGTATTGGGCGGACTGGGGTTGTCATTAGGAGCAACGCTGGGAATCATCGCAGGCGTGGCGGCAGCAATCGCAGCAGTTATCGTCGTGATCCAAAACTGGGACAAGATCACAGCGTGGTTTTCCAAAACGTGGGAAACCGTCACCACGGCGGTGTCTGACGCCGCCACAGCTGTCGGGGACCAGGTGTCCGAAAAATGGAACAACATCAAAGAATGGACATCAGAGGCCTGGAGCAACGTCAAGGAAACCGTGTCCAATGCCTGGAATAACGTAAAAACAACGGTCAGCGACGCGGTAAATAAGGTCGGCAGCTGGGTGTCCGAGAAGTGGGACAACATCAAAGCCAAGACGAAAGAGACCTGGGACAACGTGAAAGCAAAGGTTGCCGAAAACAGCGGTGGGATCAAAGGCATCATCAAAACTGCCGTGGACGGGTATCAAAATATCTGGCAGACGGGTTTCAACGCGATCAACAACCTGACCGGCGGCAAACTCGGTGATGCTTTATCTGCTGCCCGAGGCAAACTTGGCGATATCAAGGGAGCCTTCTCCTCGATGATTGAAAACGCCAAGGGCATCGTAAGCGGCGGTCTTGACCGAATCAAAGGATTTTTCGCCGAATGCCGTCTCCAGCTTCCGCATATCAAACTGCCGCACTTCTCCATTTCCGGGAGATTCAGCCTGGCGCCGCCGAGTATTCCGCGGATCAGCGTGGAATGGTACCGCAAGGCATACAACAATCCCGTCATGTTCACTCAGCCAACGGTTTTGGCAACAACGTCCGGTCTGAAGGGCTTTGGAGACGGAAGCGGCGGCGAGATCGTGATCGGGCAGTCCATGTTGTACGCCATGATCCGGGACGCGGCGGAGGCCGGCATGCGGTCGGAAAGCTACACCTACGGCGATGTGGTCGTAAATGTCTACGCCCAGCCGGGCCAAGACGTGGAGGAGCTGGCGGACATCGTCAGCGAGCGGATCGATCAGCAGATCCGGAGAAGGGAGGCAGCGTTTGCGTGAGCGACATCCAGCAGTTTGGCACCTATTTCACTTTTGACGACATTGTCAGCAATGCGTATGGTGTCTGGATCAGCGGCACCGGCACCTATGACGCGCCGGTGCGGGACGTGGAAAGCGTATCGATCCCCGGCAAATCCGGGGATCTGCTGATGGACAATGGCCGATTTGACAACATCAAAATTACCTACCCCTGCTTCATCAGCAGGCAGTTTGATACACGGTTCGATCTGTTCAAGGCGGCCATGCTGTCCAAGCGCGGGTATTTCATGCTGACGGACACCTATCATCCCGGCGAATTCCGCATGGCGTCCTACACCGGCGGCATTTCACCCAAAACAGGACCTTACAACAAATCGGGAGAGTTTGACATCGCATTTGACTGTATGCCGCAGCGGTTTCTGGTGTCCGGCAACATACCGGTCACCTTTTCCGCAGATGGCACGATCACCAACCCGACGCTGTATGCAGCGCGACCGCTGATAACCGTCTACGGGAGCGGGACCGTCGGTGTAGGCGGCGTGGCCGTCACGGTCAAGGAAAACGATTTTGACTACATCGACATCGACTGCGCCGTGATGGATGCCCATTTCGGGGCCAACAATGCAAACAGCTACATCACGATCAGCGGAGAATTTCCCGTCCTGGAGGCGGGGGAGACGTCGATCAGGATGACCGACAACATCGAGGAGGTCATTATTACGCCAAGGTGGTGGACGGTATGATCCCAATTTTATACGATGCCGGCGAGACCGCATTTGCCACCAATGGCCTGGGTGGGCTGTCCGACGCAATCACGTGCAAGGTAACAGAGGAGCGCAATGGTGCCTATGAGCTGGAAATGCAATATCCGGTAGACGGGCGGCACTTCTCAGATATCACGCACAGCCGGATCATCTGGGCGGTACCGGCGGACGGGAAGACGGGTCAGCCGTTCCGAATCTACAAAATCACCAAGCCACTGAACGGTAAATGTACCATATACGCGGAGCATATCAGCTATCAGCTGAACCATATACCGGTCATGCCGTTCACGGCCACCAGCTGCGCCGACGCGCTGAATCAGATGGTCCAGCATGCGGCCCAGGACTGTCCCTTCGAGGTCTGGACGGACAAAGAGGTGGACGGGCCTTTCACGCTGCTGCACCCGGAGCAGTTTCGGGCGATCCTGAATGGACAGCAGAATTCCATCACCGACGTGTACGGGAAAGGGGAGTACGAATTTGACCGGTGGACGGTTAAGCTGCACCTGAACCGGGGCGCCAACACCGGCGTCGTGATTCGCTACGGAAAAAACCTGACGGACCTGAAGCAGGAGGAAAACATCGAGGGAACGATCACAGGCGTATGCCCGTTCTGGGTGAGTGACGAGACCGGCAAGGTCGTCACGCTGCCGGAGAATGCGATTTGGAGCGCCAATGCGGACAATTATCCGTACCGACGGACCCGCGTAGTTGATTTTACATCAGATTTTGAAGAAATGCCGACAGAAGACCAACTGCGGACACGGGCTGAAAAATACATCGAGGACAACAACATCGGAGTCCCGGACGTGAATATCACCATCAAGTTTGTGCCGCTGTGGCAGACCGAGAATTACCGGGATCTGGCCGTGCTGGAGCGGGTCAACCTGTGCGATACCATTTCCGTCTATTACGACAAACTGGGCGTTACCGCAACGGCCAAGGTGGTCAAGACGGTCTACAACGTACTGAAGGAGCGGTATGACAGCATAGAGGTCGGGAACGCTAAAACCACGCTGGCCTCCACCATCAGTCAGATGGGGGAAACGATCACCAACCAGACGCAGAACGCCGTCAGCAGCCTGCGGTCCTGGGTCAGTTATCAATCGCAGCTGATCACCGGCGGTCTGGGCGGGTATATCACGTTTGTGTACAACCCGGACGGCACGCCGGCGGAGCTGCTGGTCATGGATCAGCCCAGTATTGGCAGCGCAGTCAATCTGATCCGCATGAATAACGGCGGCATTGCATTTTCCAACAACGGGTACAATGGGCCGTTTGTGTCAGCCTGGACGATTGACGGCAGCTTCAGCGCGGATTTTGTGCGGACGGGAACAATGGTGGCCAACCGGATCCGGGGCGGCACGCTGACATTGGGCAGCCAGGACAACGACAGCGGCGTCCTGGAAGTTTACGATGCAGCAAACAACCTGGTGGTCCGGGCCGACAATGCCGGGCTGAAAGTCTACGGATCGGACGGCAGTTACGTCGTTATGAACGCGACGGACGGGTTTGCCGGGTACGACCGGAACGGCACGAAGATCTATTGGGCGGCGGCGCAGGAATTCCACATGCGGAACGCGCAGGTGGAGTACGATTTTACGCTGGCGCAGACGATGCGGTACATTCCAATCCAGATATCGACAAATAGGGGCGTCGGACTGGTGCCATACGTTGAGGGGGTGCGCTGATGGCAAGCGGGACGATAAATTTAACACAGTCCGGAACGCTGCAAGGCTACATCAGCTGGACAAGCACCAGTAACGGGTCGGCGGCGAATACATCAAACGTGACCGCAAAACTATACATCCGCAAGGACCCGACAACGACCACGGAGCCAACATACGGACATTGGACGTTTAGGCTGACCGTCAACGGGTCAAACTATGGCGCCACGTCCTGGTACGGATCGGTCGGCCAGAGCTATGTCAACATTGCCAGCTACACGCTGAACAACGTGGCGCACAACGCGGACGGCAGCAAATCCATCACCATTTCCGGAAACTGCACAGGACCATCTGGTACGTCTATGTCCGGATACACGGCATCCGGATCCGGAACGGCGGTGCTGGACAAGATTCCGCGGTACGCCACAGTCACGCAGTCCAACACAGAAAAAACAGAAACCACCATTACCATCAAGTGGACTTCCGACAGCACCATCGACTATGTTTGGTACAAGATCGGGAGCGGGTCATGGACGGCAGTAGGAAGCACGAACGCCTCTTCTGGGACATACACCATCAGCGGAAGGGCGGCAAATACCGCTTACACCATCTATACACGGGTGCGCAGAAAAGACAGTCAACTCACAACGGACAGCTCCGCTCTTTCGGTGACGACCTATGCCTATCCTTATTGCACAACGGCTCCAAACTTTGTGATTGGCAACTCCGTCACGCTGAGTTTTTACAATCCTCTAAAACGGCAGTTTACATTCTCCATCGTGGCAAACGAAACAGAGCTGACGGACAGCGACTGGAAGACAACCGGGACAAGCTACACAGGATTGGCGGCAACGGGAACGCAGTCCCGGTTATATGCAACCATTCCAAACGCAAAGAGCGCAACCTATAATGTCAAGGTCACGTATGGGTCAGTTGTGAGCACAAAGACGGGCGGAACCTACAGCGTAAACACCACAACAAACGCTCCGAGTGTAACCGGGCTGACCTATGCGGACACCAATGCGGCCACAACAGCCATCACGGGCAACGACCAACTGATAATTCAAAACAAGTCAACGGTGCGTTACACGGTAACAGGAGCGGCGGCTAAAAACTCTGCAACGGTGTCATCCGTTAAGGTGACGGTCAACGGTTTGATTTACACGTTGTCGGCATCTGGAAGTAACTATGTCGGCGGCAATGCGGTTATTAACTCCGCAAGCAATGTTACGGCAACGGCAACGGTTACAGACAGCCGGGGATTGACGGCAACGACAACGGTAACGGTGCAGATGCTGGACTGGATGAAACCGACAGCCATCATCAATATGCAACGGCTTAACAACTTCTATTCGACCACAAACATCACAGTTGACGCAGACTATTCCAGTCTTGACGGGAAAAACACCATCACAATAACATACAGAGCAGGAATCCAAGGCTCAGGAGCTTACACGGTGACCGGAACATTGCAAGACAATGTGCAGGGCAGTTTTGAAGCTGACAACAAACAGAACTGGTC
>OMTF01000043.1 GCA_900313925.1 uncultured Eubacteriales bacterium
CAACAGTGCGACACAGAGATGGATTCGCAGTCTGGGGGCATGTAGGAATAATCTTACCAGTTGATCTCTGTCAAGAAAAAACTCCGCAACAACTTGACGCGGTCCTGGGGTGTCGCTGAATTGAATTTCGTATAACAATAAAGTATAATGGCTTGGACCACGGTAAAAGGACAAATGTAAAATGAATATAGTACTAAAAGAATTAGGTAAAATCGGAAATTGGACAAGTAACCTTGGGGAGAAAAAACGTTCGTCTGTACGTGTGTTTTTATATTGTCTTGTTTTTTTAGCGGGAATGTATTATGCCTGCATCCCAATTCCAGTCCATTTACTCTACAAGTGTTTGATCGGCGTCGTTTTAATTGGCTTGATTATTGTATTCACTTTGCCGTCACATCTAGAAACGCCAAGATTCTCTAAGTTCTTTGTGACACTTTGGTATCTTTTCTCTTTTTCCGAATTAATCAGCGCAATTTTCGTATCTGTCGAATATTACCCAATGTCATTGATTTTTTTAGTGGCATTTCCTTTATTATTTCTTTCATGGAACAGTAGAAAAGATTATGACTCGTTATTTTACGAAGTTGCAATAGCAGGTAATATATGTATCCTGTTGTTTTTGATTATTTCAATTTTCTTGTCCCCAATCAAAGACACGGCATACACAGGGATTACTGGAAACCCTAATAGTGTTGGTCAATGGATGGCTTTTGGCTTCCCGCTAATTTGGTTATTATTTCAGTCATCTAACAAACAGAATATTTGGTGGCAAATTCTCTATTGCTCAGAGCTTGGTTTGATTTGTCTATTTATTATAATGGCTAGAGGACGGACTGCTCTGCTAACTGTCGCAATAGGGGCTCTATTTGGTATTGTTTCTACCGTAAAAGCTCGTAACCATAAAATAATATTAAGGTTCAAACGCTTTGTTCTTGTAGTTGGATGCAGTGTTCTGGTTGTTTTTGCTTCCTGGCTAATCAATCAACATCTTTCACCGTATCTGAACTCCGTGGTCCATGATTATATACCATTTTCTCAAATGGAAACAGATAGTTCACAAGAAGGCAACGGTTTTAAAGAAAATAGTGAAAGCGAAAACATGCTATATAGCTGTTCAAAAGCGCTCGAGAGATTTTTTATTCGTATAGTAGGTAAAGATAAACAGACAGAAAAATTTGAAGACTACAGTTCTGGAAGGTCAGGAATTTGGATTGAAGCAATACATCGATCAAATTGGTTGGGGCATCCAAGTAGAGAGCATATTATAACAAGACGAAATGGTGATGTTGGAAATAACACTCACAATACTGTACTTCAAAGGATTTATGATAATGGAATCATTTCTGGAATTCTTTTCTTAGTAATGATAATAGCCTCCTTCATATCGTTTCTTTCTCGGTCTATGTCTTTAAAAAAAACATCCGTTATAAATCGTTTTTGCCTGATAGTTCACGCGAGTTTTTTAACGATGTCATTAGTTACAAGTCTGACCCTTCCATTTATATATTTGCTGGAATTCTTATATTATTTAACATATGCAGTTCTTTTTGATGGAGGCAAGGTTCATGCGGAGTAGTGAACTTTGTAAAACATTACAGGCTCAAATTGTGAATATTGCGAAGAAAGGATTCTTTCATATTTTCGGCTCTAGCATCATCAATAACATTGTCCTTTTTATTTCGAATATTTTAATTGCCAGAATTATTCCTAAAGAGAGCTATGGTGTATATGTGTATGCTAACAATATTGTGAATTTCTTTTTGTTAGCAAGAGGTCTCGGCCTTTCCTCAGGTATTATTCAATTTGTGTCTGAAGCACGGGATACTACTATTAAAGACCAAATATATCGATACAGTCTATCGGTAGGGAATCGCATAAACCTTGTGCTTTCAGTTGGAATTATTGCATATGCTTTTTTGGGTCCTGTAACAATTGATGGTGCAAAACCATATGTCATTGCCATGTGTTTTCTTCCATATATACAATGGATATATGATTATTTCCTCACATATTTTCGAGCTCAAAGGATGAATAAGGCATATTCCAGAATTACAAATCTAAATACGATTCTGTATTTTGTTTTTTCTGTTCTGGGTTGCTGGATTTGGGGCATCGTAGGAATTATCTTTGGGCGCTATATTTCATATATTATTAGTTTCTTCTTTATATGGAAAAAAATGGATGGTGATTTGACCCGCATCTTAAAAAGTAACGGAAATGCATGTCCTGATAAAAAACCATTATTAAAGTATTCCATAGGTTGCTTTACCAGCAATGCACTTTCTGAACTCTTGTACTTATTGGATGTGTATCTGATTGGCCTTATCATAGCTGATTCGGCTATCCTTGCTTCCTATAAAGTGGCGACCCAAATTCCAACAGCGTTGTTAATAATCCCTACATCTGCCGTTATTTTTATCTACCCATATTTTGCAGAACATCACCTTGATAAGAACTGGCTGAAAAAAAATATTCGGAGCGTCCTTTTAATTTTGCTAATAGTAAATTGTCTGTTAGGCCTTTTGGGTTATACTTTTGCCCCTTCTATTATTGAACTTCTTTGGGGGACAAAATATGAAGATGCATTGCCTGTTTTTCGAATTCTTATGATTAACTATGTCATTTCAGGAACATTAAGAGTTCCATGCGGTAACATATTAGCTATGCTTCGAAAAGTAAAGGCAAACATTTTTGCGAGTGCCATAGCGGGAATTTCCAATATTATTTTTGATATCGTTTTTATTTCTAGATGGGGTTCTCTTGGTGCTGCTTACGCGACCGTATTGGTAGTGCTGATAACGTCCGCTTTTTCTTTCCTTTATCTTGTGCGAGCAATTCGGGAGCTCCCTAATTTAGAGGAACCGGAAACATGAGGTGATTGAATGTATAAATTGTTATTGATTACAAATGGTTTTCCATATGGTAATAGTGAAAAAGGATTTATTACTACAGAAGTTGAAGAGCTTTCCCATTTTTTTGAAATTCATATATTATGCTTATTAAACAAAGAACTAATTAATGAAGGTATTCAAGGGGAAGATATATGCTGGAAAGAATCATATCCATTAATATCCCCAAAACTTTCCATAAGCATTGCTTTACGGCAAATCGTAAAGAAAGACGTGCTTTCAGAACTACAAAGGGCACGCTCCATAAAAGGGGTGAATTTTCATATTGCTAGATCCGTACTTTCCTACTCTGCCAGAGCTGATATTTACCAAAAAATAATATTGGATATTTGCGGCAAACAATGCATTGACCTTATTTATACTTATTGGTGTACCCCGGCTACGCTGGCAGCCGTAAGGTTAAAACAGTTATCTTCCATAAAAGTTGTTACGCGATTTCACGGCTATGATTTATATAATGAAAGGGCTGATACAGGCTGGCTTCCCTTTCGACATGAGATAGGAAGTCTGTGTGATAAGCTCTTTTTTGTGAGTAAAGCTGGCAAAGACTATTTTAACTCAAATTGGAATTTTGAAAGCAAATCAAAGGTTTCATACCTCGGCTGCCCCGATATGCAGCAGGACCAGACTGCAAAGAGCAACGCACTTCACATTGCAAGTTGTTCAAATCTCATACCATTAAAAAGAGTTCATTTAATTATCGAAGCTTTGGAGCAACTACCAGACTCTGTAGAAGTTTCTTGGATCCATATTGGTGGTGGTGAACTTCTGCCGATACTGCAAGAAGAAGCATCGGTTCGTCTCGCTACAAAGCCGGTTCGTTATAAGTTTTATGGTGCTGTGCCCCATGATGATGTTGAAAGGATTTTTAAATCGGAAAATGTGAATTTGTTTATTACAACCTCTGCCACTGAAGGCGGCGTGCCAATAAGCCTTGTGGAGGCTTTTTCCATGGGAATTCCAGCAATTGGAACGGACGTTGGCGGCATCCCGGAAGCGATAAGAGATGGATATAACGGTTTTTTACTAAGAAAAAATGCTGCCGTTTCGGAAATTTCTCTTGCCTTGATGAAATATGCCCTAAAATCGCCAGAAGAAAGAGCCATATTTTCGTTAAATGCCAGAACTACTTGGGAACAACATTTTAACGCGCGGGACAAAGCCAAAGAGTTTTGCAGAGATTTGCAAGATCTTTTTATTTCCTAGCGAATTAAATCTTTTTTTATTCAGTTTGATCAACATTATAGCTACCCACATCATGATACTATAAAAATTTACATTCTACTTACAAGAAAAATAAATGGTGATGAGGAATATAAAGCATATGACAAGATGGTTCTTCGGGAAAACGACCCAGCTCTCTGAAAGCATTCATATTTCTGATACCGAATATGGTTATCTGCTTAGAGGAAAGCCTTCTATTATAGAGGACAGTATCGTAATCGACAATAACGACTGGTTTTTACTCCTTGATGGTTTCATATTAAATAAATCATTACTTTTAGCACGAAGTGCTCTTTCTTGGCCGGAAACATTGTTTGGTCTTTATCGTTCATACGGAAATGAATTTATTTTAAAATTTAAAGGAAGCTTTGCTGGAATCCTTATTGATAAAAAGAAAAAGACGTGTATTGGCTTTGTCGACCCTATCGGAGATAGACCTATTTTTTACGCTTCTAATGGAGTCATTTCTTCCGATTTTAATTGGATTGTTGAATGGATGAACGAACAGAACTACTCACTGTCTCCAGACATTGAAGGAACAAAACGTTTTCTGCTTTTTGGCTATATGGTTGATGGTAAAACACATGTCAAGGAAATAACCAGAGTTTTCCCTGGAAACATCCTTGATATTTCTACTATGGCAGAGAGCGCATACTTCCGTTTTTCAAATGCCAAGCCTTTAACATGTTCGGATGAAGAGATCATTGAACAAATTGAGGATTCTTTCAAACGAGCTTTAAAACTTGAGTTTGAGAAGGATGAAGAGCACCATTGTCGGCACCTCGTGGATTTAAGCGGCGGTATGGATGCGCGAACAGTTTGCTATATTGCAAAAACGAATGGGTTTGAAAATATTACGAATATCATTTATTCTCAATCCAATTCCTACGAACGGAAGATAGCGGAACAGATTGCTAAAGATCTAAATAATGAATATTTCTTTTATTCATTGGATTCCGCCAAATTTATCTATGATATAGATAGGATTACTGATTTAAATTATGGCTTAACGTATTATGCTGGAACGACAGGAGTTATAAGAATACTCGGGGCACTAGATAACAGTACGTTTGGTATAGAACACACAGGTATTTTGGGCGATGTTTACGAGGGGAGTTTTGCTCTTCACCCCTACTTTGAAAAACCTTTTATTGATTCTAGGTGGCGATTTTGTAAAACCGGGAATCTGGATATTGATACCTCATTTTTACAAAACTTTCCCGAAAATGAACTATATGGCTTTTATACCAGAGGATTGCTTGCTGGTGCTACTACTTCTTTAATAAGAAGGCCGTTCTTTGAAACATTTTCCCCTTTTCAAGATACTGACTGGCTGAACTTGTACTTTTCTATTCCGCTACAAAAAAGAATGAAAGAAAAAATATACCTAAAATGGTTAAGAGATAAGCATCCTGCTGCATTAAAAATCCCCTATGCGCGATTGATGTGCAATGCTGAAAGCAGCAAATTACATGTAGCATTAAAAACATATCCGTATCGTGCCGTGAATAAGTACCTTTATGCTGTTCTTAATCACATAGGCTTTCCGATCGAAACAAATTCACGTTTAACTATGAACCCCTTTGAATATTGGTGGAATACAAATGCAGGGCTTCGCAAATTTGTCACAGAATACTTTGAAGACAACCTTGAGAGATTATCGGTTGATAGAAATCTATATAGTTTTGCTAAGACGGTTTATGCACAAGGAAGTCTGTTGGACAAAACAGTTGTCATGACAGTGCTTTCTGTATACAAGCGATACTTTTGTTGAGTGTGTTTGAAAGTTTTTGTAAACAGCAAAAACTCTTCGCTCTTTGCCTAATCTGGAGAGCCGGACGACTTCAAATATTGCGGCGATCAGCTTCGCCGGGCTGCAATATCAGGGAGAATTAAAAACTTTTGCTTGTACTAATTCCGGGAGCGATATTTCTGCTCTATATAATTATAAAAACAATTTGACAATAATTGACATTTCAGGGAATGTAGTTACGGATTTCAATCTTATTTTTGCAAACAGCCCCTTGGCAGAAGAAATCCATGCAATATTCAAGAAGAAATCCTCAGTAATCAAAATGCAGTACGGGAATTGTCCACGTTTTCAATATCTTTTTGATTGCTGTCACGGCTACCCAATTTACAATGTACATCGTATACTTGGAAGTGTTCGGATATATTCCCCTGCTGAAATTGTTTACGCATGATGGATATTTAAACTACGAACTTAAAAGGCAGCGCATTGCTTCAATTACGATAGAAAACACGGGATTATTAAACTTGGGCTTATATTTGGAATAGCCGCTGGCTTCATATATTTCCCTAGCCCCGAGCCTACACTCTTTCTAAAAAGGACACCAAATGGATTACTCTTGCTGTAATAACGGCTATGATTTCCATAGAAATTGAAACACGAGATTTCTTAAAGAGCCCCCTAGTGTTTCATTTACTGGTATATTTTTTGATCGTCGTATTCTATCGAAAAGACATCAAAGACTGGATTATGATTGCCTTTGCGGTAGTATGTGCATGCTTGTTAATGCTTTTCTAAAGAACGGAAGGTTATTCAGGGTCATTCCTTGACATATATCATTTAAGTGGACGAAGCCTCTATCCAACCATTTTGAAGCTTATAGGCTAAAATCTGGCAACGCATTTGAGAAATGGGCGGATCGTGATGGAATTTTATGGCAGCGGGCATGTATTTGGAAGTACAGCGGGCGTAGTGAATGCCAACTATATTAGTGAAGCTTATGTGCACTGGGGCTTTCTGGAAGTATTTCTTTCTGCCATTTGAGGGGCAGCTGTTATAGCGCATATATTATGATTTTGAAAGAAACATAACACCAGCCGCAATAGCTTTCTTAGCAGTTATGACTGTGACGCTAGGCAATACATCGCAGGGGGATTCGTAGATTTTGTTGATAGTTCCTCTTTGATAGTTGAGGTTATAGGATTTTTGTTCATTATCATGATAAAATTATCGCGTTGATTAGGAAACTGTTTTTCCGCAGAAAACCCTCTGCGCAGGAATGGAACAAGAAATAAAAACCTGCAATAGCCCTGCCGCGAAGGCTGCAGAGCTTATAAAAATACAGATAGAAATATATATTTTATATTATATGAAAAAATATATTTGTAATAGTTTCATTTAAAAATATCAAGGTAAAGAAACCAAATTATAAGAACCACGACTGCTGTTATTGCAGAAAAAAACACGCGGTTTGCAGGATTGCTGACGGATGGAGGAAGCGGATGAAGATTCTCTTTTTTGCCTCGGCAAAAAGCATTCATACCAAAAAATGGTGTCGCTGGTTTACGGAGCAGGGACATGAGGTTGCAGTTCTTACATTTCATAATGACGCGATTGAAAATACAAAGGTGTTTCCAATCAAAACAAAAATAAACACTGACGGAGGCGATCTGGCAAAGCTGAACTATCTGACCCATCGCATGGAAATTCGCAACACTATACGCAAAATACAGCCGGACATAATAAATGTACACTACGCAACGAGCTATGGGGCTGCTGCCGCTGCGTCGGGCTTGAGAAACTATGTGCTTTCTGTCTGGGGTTCGGATATTTATGACTTTCCCCGGAAAAGTCCGGTACACAGGCAGCTTCTGGAGTTCAGCTTGCGAAAGGCAAAATATCTGTTTTCAACGAGCAGAGCAATGGCGAAAGAGACGGAAAAATATACAAAAAAGGAGATCATCATTACGCCATTCGGTGTCGATACGGCTCTTTTTTCTCCAGACAAGAGAATACGACATGATGGCCGCTTTGTGATAGGAACTGTAAAATCACTTTATCCAAAATACGGCATCGATAAAATCCTCTTAGCGGCATCGGAAATCCTCCGCCGGGTACCGGCTCTCCCGCTTGAAGTGCGCATTGCCGGCTCGGGCCCTTTAGAAGCGGAACTGAAAGAACTTTCCCGCAGGCTGAAACTTGAGGCTCATGTTACCTGGCTTGGTTATATTTCGCAGGAAGCAGCGTCTCTAGAATGGGCTAACATGGATTGTGCGGTTATACCATCTGAACTGGAATCCTTCGGCGTTTCAGCGGTAGAAGCCGAGGCAAGCGGTATTCCGGTTGTAATATCTGATGTTCCCGGACTTCAGGAAGCAACAGAACCCGGGGTCACCAGCCTTGTTGTTGATCGAAGGAATGTTGGGAAAATTGCTGATGCAGTTCTGGATTTATATTATGACAGAGAAAAAAGAGAATCCATGGGCAGGGCTGGCAGGGAATTTGCTTTGCAAAGGTATAATTTAGATACATGTTTTCAAATTCCTGAACATTACTTTCAAATCTGGGCGCAGGAAAATAATGGTAAATATTTATTATAAGGTGGTAAATGAAAAGGTTATGAGAAACTGCATTTTTCACATCCCATACAAGATATCTAAGAATGGAACCGGGGCAAGAATGGTGCGGCCTCGAAAAATGATACAGGCATTTAGAGATATTGGATACGATGTTTTTGTTATTGAAGGATGCTCCGAAGAACGCCAGATACAAATTCGCAGCCTTGAGCAGCAGATTCGGAGCGGCTGGAAATTTGAGTTTATGTACAGCGAGAGCAGTACAATGCCAACAATTCTGACCGATCCAGACCATCTTCCAAGACACCCTTTTATGGATTTCAGCTTCTTTAAGTATATACAATCCTGTGGAATTCCAATCGGATTATTTTACGCAGATATTTATTGGAAATTTGCTGATTACGGTGCGAGACTTCCCTGGTGGAAGCGATCTGCGGCATTGCTCTGCTATCAGTACGATCTGAGAGAGTATGATAAATATCTCAGCAAATTTTACGGGCCCAATATACGTATCCTTCAGTATCTTGAAAACGACAAACTGTCTGCAATCTACTCGAACCTCTTACCAGGCGCAGATAATCTAAAGTGCCCGATGAAATGCTATGCAAACCGGAATTTTGAAAAAGAACCTCTACAGATTCTTTATGTTGGTGGTCTTGGCAATCAATATCAGATTGCAGAACTGGTTAAAGCGGTTGCTTCTCTCCAGGAATGTGAGCTTGTCCTCTGCTGCCGGAAAACTGAGTGGGAAAAAACAGAACCAGCCTTAAAGGCAAACATGAGCAGCAGAATTCATGTTGTACACAAGTCAGGAGATGAACTGGAACCGTTATACAAAAAAGCGGATATCTGCTCTCTAATGTTCGAAAAAAGTGAATATAGAAACATGGCGATTCCGTTCAAGACCTTCGAGTACCTTGCCCATGAGAAGCCGATTCTCGCAACAGAAGAAACTGCAGGGGGAGAGCTTGTGCGCAGGCTCGGAATCGGCTGGTCCATCACGAACAGCGAAGAAGCTATCCGAACAGCCATTGAAGGAATCCTGAGCAGCCCATCACAGCTTACGGAAAAGCAAATGGCAAGTAGACTGGCGAAGAAAGAGAACCTCTGGACAACACGTGCCAGACAGGTTGCTCGAGATCTTGCATAAAGAAAGTTTGAGAGAAATATGAAGGTATTGACGGTCGTTGGTGCACGTCCACAGTTTATTAAGGCTGCGGTCGTATCCCGGGAACTGCGGCAGAAACACAAAGAAATACTGCTTCACACAGGACAACACTATGATTACAATATGTCAGAGCAATTCTTTGAAGCGCTGAATATTCCTAAGCCCGATTATAACTTGGGCATTTCCGGCGGAACGCATGCGGAAATGACCGGTCGAATGATGATAGCTGTTGAGAAAGTCCTTATGGATGAAAGGCCGGACTGGGTTCTTATTTAAGGAGACACGAATTCTACACTTGCAGCTGCGCTTTCGGCGGCAAAACTTCATATCTCCATCTGCCACGTGGAAGCGGGAGCAAGGACGTATAGCCGAACCAATCCAGAGGAAATTAACCGAATCTGTGCCGACCATGTTTCAAGCCTTCTTTAGCCAGCACAAAAAGTGGAGAGAACTCCCTTGCCGAGGAGGGTCTTGGCTCCAGAACACTTTTCGTAGGCGAGCCCATGTATGATGCGTTCCTTCAGGATTCCGGAAAAATTCAGATGCGGGACCTGAAGTTGAAATTATTGAACGGCCATGAAATTTCTGCTCCGAAAGCGTACTATTACTTGACATGCCACAGGGAAGAAAATACCGGCGACGATCGGTCGCGGACAGAAATCCTCGAGGCTATGAACTCACTGGAGGCGCCCACGGTATACCCAATGCATCCGCGTAATAAATCCAGAGCTCTTCGTCTGCAGAACGAGCATTTATACAGAAATATTCTGCTAGTGGAGCCGGTAGGCTATATTGAAAGCATCTGCCTTGTGAACCATGCAAAGAAATTTGTATCAGACTCTGGAGGACTTCAGAGAGAAGCATTTTTTGCTGGAAAGAAATGCGTGACAATTTTGAATTTTGTCTGCTGGCCGGAGACAATGGTATGTAGTAGGAATGAACTCGCTAGTCCAGATCGGAATGACATTTTGGAAAAGCTTAGCCATTCCCAGTCCGTAGATAGTGATTACAAACCTTTTGGCGATGGGCGTTCGGCTGAACTGATTGTTGATGCGATAAGCAAGAATCGATTTCTCTAATAACGGAATAATAATGATTGTATGCGCTTTGTATGGAAACGGATATGTGCAAATAGACTTTCTCCCCGTGGCTGAGAGTAAAATAGAATACTATATCTGCGCTTATAGCATGATTTAGTCAGGGCTGAGCGTTCCTGTGAAGTTTGCCGGACAGACAAGGCAGAAGGCGCGTCAAATAATTTTATAAACCAAAGGAAAAACAAAACAAGAAGAATAGCGATAATAGTTTAGTCGCAGTTAACGAGTGTGTTTCAAAGTTTGTGTAAACAATAAAAACCGATATAAGACCTGTTGATAGATAGTAAAGAACTGAGCCATTCTTACGGTCCACTCTTTCTCTGTATTATATCTGAAACAGTACGATCGTCAAGGCATATGTCGCTGAGTCCGCTGCCGGGAGTGTTCCGGCTGCTTTTTGGCCTGACGGGAATATTTTCCTTCTGCATTGCCTCCCTGCCTTTCCTTTCAGTCTGTTTTCCTCCGAGCACGAATTTCCACCGCAGACTGTCCCCGATTCAATGCGCAAATGCCCGGCGTGCTGCCCAAGCAAGTCTTCCGGAAATGGCTCAGCAAAGCGAAAATTACCCTCCTTTTCAATCGAAATTTGATCGAAAAAGAGGTCTTGCGTCACGCTGCCATCGGCGGATTGTTCGGATATCAGCATCGGCAGCCTGCCGAGCGAAACGGCTCTTTACAGATTGGCTCCGAAAAACTCCTTTAACTTATTTACTTCCTGGTCCACATACTCGGGAACATAGTAGGTCTGGATGTGGTGTGCCTTGTCAATCAGGAACAATTCCTTATTCTTTGTTCCGGTTGCTTTCTCATAGCACCCCTCCGTCATGTACAGCGTGTCTGCCAGTTTTCCTGCCATCATCAGCAGCGGCTGATTTATCATTTCCATTCCGATGCGGGCATCGAAAGCGAAAAGATCTATATTGGAGGAAACCGTGTAGGAAAAGCTGGAGCCGGTGTGCTTGCAGAGGTCTCCGTAATATTCATACCCCTCGCGGTATAGGTCAAAGGGAAGCTCTTCCGCCTGTGCAGGCGTGAGCGTATCCAGCATGTTCGGCGTATAGCGCACCTCAGTGCCGGAGAGCTCCAATTCTCTTGCCTTATACGCTTCTTCCAGCCGTTCTGGAATCGTATTGATCTGCGTGTCCAGAAAACCATTTTTCCGGACAATCCCCGTATTGAACGCTGAAAGCGTGGCTACTGCCTTGATCCTCTTATCCGTCTGCGCCGCCCGGAGTGTGTATCCGCCGCCCCCGCAGATGCCCAATGCACCGACGCGGGTGCGATCCACGCCCGGGCATCGGACAATATAGTCCAGTGCTCCGTGAATGTCCTCTACGCGGTTCTGCGGGCGGTCCGTATTGCGGGGCATGCCTTCCGACTGTCCCTGGTACGCTGCGTCAAAAGCCATTGTGATATAGCCAAGCTCCGCAAGGCGCTGCGCGAAAAGCCCGGCGACCTGTTCCTTTACGCCGCCGTTCGGATGGGCGACCACAATCGCAGGATACTTTTTTGTTTCTTCATATCCCGCCGGTGTATATACATTAGCCGCAATTTTAAGTCCGTGCAGCGAATAATTCACCTGGTGAATATTTACCTTGCCTTCTTCATTTTTTTCCAGTGCTCCGTCATAGACAAGTCCGTACGCGTTATCTTTTTCCTTATTCATGTTTTTTCCTCCTGTAAAATCCTTTCATCCGGCGCAGTCTATTTTGCTTCCGATCCGCACAGAATGTCCGCAATTTTCCTTTTTTGCCACGCGTTTTTTCCGCCTTTCATCGCTTCTGATAGTATCCCTCCGGATTCTTTTTGTACAATAGCAAATGCGGAATTCACTATACACAAAATGAATAGTATGACGGAAGGCTTTCTCTTTATGCTGGTCTTGATCTGAACCGATGCTGCCGCGGCGGAAAGATGAATTTTCGCATCTGGAAGAGAGTCCCTTAATCCCGGCGCAAAGTTTCCGCAGGAGAAAGAATATGGCGAAAAAATAGGTACAATTTGCGCTGCGAGCAAGAAAAAGGACTTTTTCGCTCCGTCCGTGAAAAAGTCCTTTCCCAGCTATATGAAGATGTAAAGAGCTTTGTTTTGAATAAATCTCCAGATTAAAATTCCATCATTACTTTCAGCACCGGTTCCGGCCGCTTGTCCGCCATCTCAATGGCTTCTTTGAACTTCTCAATAGGATAGCGTTGCGTTACGAAGTGGCTTAGATCCATTTTCCCTTCTTCCAGTGCTTTGCAGATTAGCTCGAAATCTTCCCGGGTATACATGTTGTACGCCTTGAAATCAAGTTCATGCTGCTGGTGTACCCGGTAGGGAAATCCGATGCCGTCGACCATCAGGGCATGCTGGATCATCTGTCCGCCGCGGCGGGTAATCTCCGCTGCCTGCTGGAGAACCGGCTCGTTTCCGAATGCAAGGAATGTCAGGTCGGAACCGACCCCGTCCGTTTCGTCCATGACGCGGTCGTAAAGGCTTTCCTTACCACTGTTGACTGTTATTTCGGCACCGAATTCGCGTGCTTTGCATAAATTGAAGTCCGCCACGTCCGCCATAATAATCTTCTTCGGATGATAAAGTCTGGCGCAAAGGTAATCGCCGATTCCGATCGGCCCGCACCCGATGACCGTGATTACGGTTTCCTCCGTGATGTCCGAATTGCGCACGGCATACATGCCGTTCGCCACCGGCTCAATCAGGGCGCCTTCCTCGTAGCTGAGCGCGTCCGCGAGATGGATTACCGTATTTTCCGGCGTCACGATATATTCGCCGAGAGCGCCGCTCCATCCGCCGGACCCGAGAACGTGCTTTGACGGGCAGACATTGTATAGTCCGTGCCTGCAGTACCAGCACTCACCGCAGCCATACTGCGGTTCCGCTGTCACACGATCGCCGACTTTAACCTTCCGCACGGCTTTTCCGACTTCCACAACCTCCCCTGCCAGCTCATGACCGGAGACCAGCGGCGGAATCCGGAACGGATGCAGCCCGTGATAGGCGTGCACTTCCGATCCGCAGATGCCGCAGTTGTGAATTTTTATTTTTACATCCGTATCATTCTCAATCTGGGGTTCGGGAAGATCGTCGCGGAAATAGGCTACTTCCACCGCCTCAATAAATCCGCCTCTCATGGTATATTCTCCTCCTCAGCCCGTAGACGTGTTCAGGATGCTTGGCAGGAACGTGGAGATGGCTGGGATATAGGTCACCAGAAGCAGCACGATAATCGCCGCAATGATCAGCGGAACCACGCTCTTGCAGATCTGTTTCAGTTTGATGTTTGCTATGCCGCAGCCTACGTACAGATTCACGCCGACCGGCGGTGTAACCAGGCCGATGGCCATGTTGAAGACCATGATGCATCCGAGATGCACGAGGTCAATGCCCAGCTGCTTCGCGACCGGAAGCAGGATCGGGAGAATGATGTACATAGCGGAGTTTGCGTCGATGAAGCAGCCCGCGATGAGCAGGATGATGTTCATCAGCAGCAGGAAAACGATCTTGTTGCCGCCGCTGAGCTTGATAAGGCCGGCGCTGGCGTCGGAAGCAATGCCCGTGAGCGTCAGCACGTATGCGAACAGACTCGCCGTACCGACAATCAGCATGACAACAGCGGTCTGCGAAACCGTGTCGATCATGATTTTCCAGACAGTCTTCCAGGAGATGCTCTTATAGATCCAGAGCCCGACAATCAGGCCGTAGACCGCCGCGACCGCCGCCGCTTCGGTCGGAGTAAAGAACCCGCCGTAAATGCCGCCGAGAATAATGACCGGCATCAGAAGACCCCAGATTGCGTCCTTAAACGCTTTCCAGCGCTGCTTGCCCGTGGCTTTCGGCAGAAGTTTCAAATCCTTCTTCTTATAGGTAAGCTGCATCGCCACGATCAGGGAAATGCCCATCAGAATGCCCGGAATAATGCCGGAGGCAAACAGGGCGCCGACGGAAACGCTTGCGATGGAGCCGTAGATAACGAAAGTAATTGACGGCGGTATGATGATGCCGATCGCCCCGGACGTAGAAACCAGGGCTGCCGCATCCGACGTATCATACCCGACATCCGTCATTGCCGGAATAAGAATCATACCCAGCGCCGCAACCGTTGCCGGACCGGATCCGGAGATCGCTGCGAAGAAACAGGCCACGATGACCGTTACGAGCGCCATGCCGCTCCGCTTGTGTCCAACAAGAGCCCGGAACAGGTCGATCAGCTTCCCGGAAATTCCGCTTTTCTCCATGACGTTTCCGCCCAGAATAAAGAACGGAATTGCCAGCAGCACGAACTTCGTACTCGCACCATAGAAGTTCTGCGCTACGGCGGAGACGGGAAGTCCCTCGAACATCAGCGTCAATACGCTAGAGATGCCCAAAGCAAAAGCGATGGGAACATTCATGAACAGAAGAACGAAGAAGGAGCCGAAAAGAATTAACGCTGTCATTTTCTCTCGTCCCCCTTTGCTTCTGCTTCGGCAGCCGGAGCCGCTTCCGCCGGTTCGCCGGTCGGAAGCTCCTCGCCTGCCGTACTGCCTCCGGCGGCTGCCTTGATTTCAAGGACTGCCAGCTGAATGTACCGGATGGCCAGGACCAGAGCGCCTATCGGCAGCCACATGCCGAACAGCCACTGCGGCCACTGCATGCCGGAGGTCTCCAGTTCATTTACATATTCATTCTGCGTCATGAGAATGCCGTAGTATGTCAGCAGCGCGCAGAAAATGACTGCAATCAAATCGCCTATGAAGGCGATAATATGCTGGGATTTCGGCTTGAGTTTGTCGGTCACGAGACTCAAGCCCAGATGGGCGCCCCGCTTTGCAGCGGTTGCGGCGCCCATAATGCTCAATATCATCAGTCCGCAGCAGGTCAGCTCCTCTACGAAGGGCATGGAGCTTAGGAAAATCTTGCGGGCTACGACATTAATAAATGTCAGAATCAGCATGATGACCAGTAAGGCCGCACAGAAGTGGTCTTCCGGACCTGTCTTGTTGATCTTCATTACATCTCCTTCCTCTCGCCGAGAAGCTTTCCGCTGGAATTTTTCTATTCGTCGATGGAACGGCTGCCCGATTTACTGAACGTTGAATGCCTTGCAGGCTTCCTCGCCGTATTTTGCCTTATATTCTTCGATGAGGTCGGCAATCACAGCACGGAAGCTTTCAATGTCGGCGTCGGTGAGCTCATAGAACTCGCATCCCGCGTCCTTGCACTTCTGAATCAGTTCGTCTTCTTCCGAAACGATTTCCTGGTTGGTTTCCTTGCAGGCCTGCTCGACGCAGGATCGGATGAGTTCTTGCGTGCTCGCGCTGAGTTTCTCAAAGTTTGCCGTATTGGCCATCCAGGTAAACGCTTCATAGGTGTGACGGCTGATGGTGAAGTATTTCTGCACTTCCTGAATATTGTTGGAAACGCAGGTGCTGATGGAGTTGTCCTGACCGTCGATGGTTCCCTGCTGCAGTGCGGAGAACACTTCGCTCCAGCTCATTGCCTGGGGGGAGGCTCCGTAGGCGGAATAGAAGGCCGCAAAGAAGTCACCGCCGGGAATGCGCATTTTCAGACCATTCAGATCTTCCGGGCTCTTGATGAGAACCTTGTTATTGGTCATAAGCTTAAAACCGTTGTGCAGTGCGCCGAGGTAGGTTACGCCTTTTCCTTCCAGAACGGAAGCAATGTAATCGCCGCCGGTTCCGAAGAAAGCATCCTCCGCCGCCTGGTAGTCGCTGAAGATCCAGGGCAGAGTGCTGACCATCAGGGAGCTGTCAAGATTGGCGATAATGCTGGTGGAATGAATGTCAATATCCACTGTGCCGTCGAGCAGAAGCTCCAGCCCCTTGGACATATTTCCGCTTGCCAGCTGGTCATTGTTGTAGATCTGGACCGTGATGGCCCCGCCGGACTGTTCCTCAATCAGTTCCTTGAACTTCTGCGCTCCGCGGGTATCGTTGCCCTGATCCGTTCCGTTGCAGCTGAGCTTCAGTTCTACTTTGTCATACTGCGCGGAATTGGCATTGTCGCTGCTCGCCGTGTCTGAGGAGCTGCTGCCGCAGGCAGCCAGCGCCAGAAGCATGCATACAGACAGCAGGATGGCTAAAATCTTTTTCAATTTCATCGTCTCCTTTTTCATTTCCTTTATTTAGCCCATACCTATTTCATTACCGCTGAAGCTCTTTCGCCTTCACGATAATGTTTTCCGTTGTAATTCCGTTCATAGCCAGAAGCCGTTCGTACGGCGCCGACTGGCCGAACTGATCCTGTACGCCGATGCGGCGTACAATTCCCTTCCCCATTTCCGCCACCACCGCGGAAACGGCGCTGCCGAGTCCGTTGATGATGTTATGATCTTCAATGGTCACAATCCTGCCGATATCGTTCACGGCCGCACATACGCTCTGTGTGTCCAAAGGCTTCAGCGTATGCATGTCGAGAACGCGTGCCCCGATGCCTTCCGCAGCGAGCGCCTCAGCAGCTTCCAGCGCCAGCCGGACTGTATCTCCGATTGCGATAAGAGCTACATCCCTGCCTTCCCGAAGCTGCACAGCCTCCCCGATAATAAATTCCTGATCTTCCGAGTAAATCACGGGCACTGCATCGCGGGTAAAGCGCAGATAGACCGGACCGTAGACTTCTGCAGCCGCCCGAACCAGCTTGCGGGCAGCATAGTAGTCCGCAGGCTGGATAACCGTAAGGTTCGGAATTGAGCTCAGAATGCCCAAATCCTCGATGCACTGGTGCGACGCCCCGTCGTTTGCCGGCGTCAGTCCACCGTGCGAGCAGGCAACTTTTACGTTCAGGTTGGGGTAGCAGATTTCCTGCCGAATCATCTCACACATGCGCATGGAGCCGAACGCCGCGTACGTAACGACAAACGGAATCTTGCCGCAGGTGGCAAGCCCCGCCGCGACGCCGCCGGCGCACTGCTCGGCGATGCCTACATTGACATGCTGCTCCGGAAGTGCTTTTACAAATTTTCCGGTTTTGCAGGATTTTCCTATATCCGCGTCGATGACGTAGATGTTTTTATTCTCTTTTCCAAGTTCGACAATCTCATCGCCGAAACCGTCGCGTGTGGCAATCAATTTCATCGTGCTGCCTCCTCGTCCAGTTCCTTCATAGCCTGTGCATACTGCTCATCGTTCGGAGCCTTGCCGTGCCAGTCGCACTGATTTTCCATGTACGATACACCCTTGCCTTTTACGGTGCGCGCCAGAATCATTTTGGGCTTGCCGTTTTTGCTGCCGCGGATTTCGTCGAGTACCCGCACAATCTGTTCCATGTCGTTGCCGTCAATGTCGTAGGTATCAAAGCCGAAAGCCGCAAAGCGCTCCGTCAGGTTCGCCTCCGGCATGATTTCATCCGTCGTGCCGTCAAGCTGCAGCCCGTTGTAGTCTACAAAAGCGATTATATTGTCAAGTTTGTACTTCTGGCAGACGTTGGCCGCCTCCCAGATCTCCCCTTCATCGCATTCGCCGTCGCCCAGGATAGCAAAAACCCGGTAATCCTTGCCGTCCCGCTTGCCTGCGAGTGCCATTCCCGCGGCACAGGCAAATCCCTGACCGAGAGAACCGGTAGAGATATCTATGCCGGGGCATTTCTTCATGTCCGGATGTCCCTGCAGAATTGAGCCCTCCTTCCGCAGCGTGTGAAGCACATCCTCCGGGAAATATCCCAGAATTGCCAAAGCAGCGTACTGAACAGGGCATACGTGACCCTTGGACAGGACAAATCGATCCCGATCTTCCCATTGCGGATTTTTCGGATCTATCCGCATCTCGGAAAAATAAAGAGCAGCCACCATATCCGCCGCGGAGAGGGATCCGCCGGGATGCCCTGACTGCGCCTCATAGATCATGGTAACTGCCGTTCTGCGCAGCTGATTTGCGCGGCGCTTGAGCATAGTAACCTTATCTTCTTGCACTTTTATTCCTCCTTCTTGCATTCGTACGGCTTTGACGCCGACGCGAGGCTTGTGCCTCCTGCAGTCCTTTTATCATATCCCGAACCGTCAGAGAAATAAACCCTGCCAGGGCTTTTTTCCAGTTGAAAAAATTTTGCAGTTTAAAGTCCAACGTTGGATGTTGGATGATTATCTTATATATGGAAATTGCCCAGAGAGTCAAGAGTTTTTCGCGTTGTTACGGGGCGATTTTAAACGATTTGTACAATTTTTACGAATTCCCTGAAAAATTGTGTGGAAATGAACTATTGACATTCGGAATGCATCGATTCCCAGAGGAAATTCGGTCTCTGTCTTCTGAGCTGAAACCGTTCGTCCTTCCATTATTCTTTGCGCATTCGATTTGCCCGGTCATTCCGAAAAAGCCCCCTGCGGGAAAGAAAAAGCTCCGTTCGTGCAAGGGAGCATCCCCTGTCAGAGCAGAGCTTTCGATACATCTTGTATGTGCATTTTGCCTTCCGCAAGCGGAATATTTCCTTTTCCCGGGACGCACCGCGAAGCCGGTTCCCCGCACCGCGGCGCAAAGCAATTGCCGCGCCGAGACGAATTAGCGGTTTTCCTCTGCAAGCCGTTTCTCCGGGCGCTCCGACCAGCGGTAGGAGTCTTTCCAGTAGAGGAATGTATAATCCAGAAGTTCTCCCAGAGTCTTTTCCGACTTGCCCTCGATGAATCGGATTGCCTCTTCGTGGACTTCCACCAGATAATTCTGCGCACTGCAGTTAAAAATCTTCTGAATCGTTCGATAGCGGGAATCTCTTGTCAGTTCAGCGAGAAAATCGTGCACCGCGACAACGAGCTGGTTTCCCGTCAGCGCCGAAATCGCCGTGTGCAGGCGCATATCCGCATCCGCAATTTCCGCAATATCGTATTTTTTCTTTCGTATTTTCTGATCCAAATCCGCATTCAGATCTTTTAAATGGGAAATTTCCTCAGGGCTTGCACTCCGCTGGGCGATCAGCTGATAGATGCCCGTTTCTACGATTCGCCGGAATCCGATAATGTCCCCCGCCGCATCGTCCGAGCCCAAAAGAGCTTGGTAAATCTGCGGGCTAAGCATCTGCCGGGATGCCTTGTCGCAGACGAAAGTTCCTTCCGGACGGCGGATCTCCACAACGCCATAGGCAATCAGGGTCCGCATGGCTTCCCGTACTGTATTGCGGCTGCAGCCTAGAGCGTCCATGAGTTCCCGTTCTGTCGGGACCTTCTCTCCCGGTTTGAGCCGGCCGGCAATGATTTCATCGGTAATCTTGTTAATAACCTGCTGTACGACCGGCGTTTTCTTGACCGGTGTCAAAGTGGATCCAATCATTTTGCTGTATCCTCCGCATTCTCTCACATCATTCTTCTTTCCGGCTTCTTTTCCTCCGGCCGGTTCCCCCAGGTCTTCATCTCCCCTGGGTTTATTCCTGGTATTTGTTGTGAAAAGATAAAACCGTTATAGCGCAGATATTGCGCAAAATCTTTCTGCCGCGTTATGGCTTCCGCTTCCCCGGCTTTTCCCGGTATCGATCCGGTCGACGCTTCCGCGTCAATAGAGTTATCATCCCTTCCGAGCAGATTCGAAAAAGCGGAACCGTGCTATTTCCCAAAGTTCGGCCGCCGGCATGAAATTCCGCTACTTGGCGACTAGGACCTGGATTTTCGATTTATCCATTTTCTCAAGAGTTTCCTGATCAAGGCAGCGGAGCCGCTCCGATCGAATCAAGGCGTCCACAGCTGCCTTTCCATAGCTGTCCAAAGAAGCATACATCCGAAGTATTTCCGTTAGCTCGGAAGCAGCGGCCCACCGTCCGTTCGAATTTGCACCCGCTAGCGTGCTTTTCCGTGGAAATGGGATCTCCGATCGCCCCGCCAGGTAATCGAGGCTGACATGCAGCAGCCTGCACAGTTCGTCCAGCTTCCGGAGGTCCGGCATTCGCCTGTCGGTTTCCCACATAGCGACTGTGCCCTTGGATACACTCAGTTTTTCCGCCAGCGTCATCTGCGTATATCCGTTTTGCTTTCGCAGTTCCTTTAGCCTTTCTCCGATCATGGGCACACCTCCTACGTGAGAATAATAGTCCGCTATTTGCAATATTGTCAATCGGTTTTCAATTTATATACATTTTATTATCTTATTTCTAAATTGTATGCTATTGTGTGAACTTTGAAAGAAATTATATCAACATTTTGTGAGATTATATATCCCAAAACACCTCACGCCTTCAAAAGGTTTCCATGCCCGGATCCGGTCTGTGCATAATTCGAATATTGCCTGTTTTCTGTTCCCCGCACGCAAAAGCTCATCCTGTTTTCTTGTGCGCTACGGAACCCGCTTACTTGCCGGAATCTGAGGTAGGCCGCCATGAAGCAGGAACAAGGGGCGCTAAAAGAGTGCAAAGCCGGACGGCAGATAAGATAATCGGGTACAAGAAATTCGATGGTGCGGCTGTTCGGTACGGAAAAATCGCAAAAATTTCATCACCGGATCTCCGTCTGCGGATATTGACACAATGTATTAACCACCCGGTGGTTATTCCAAAACTGCATAAAATGACGGCCAGCAGCTGAAAAACCACTGGCCGGAATTATCTCACGAATAATGCGAAAAATTTACTTACTCAAATTCGACAGGACTTAACTGATTCCGTTTAGGAAATATTGTTCGTCCTGTTCGTGGTTCCGTTGATTATTTGATGTATCCATATTATCCAGCCTATCACCCCTCCTGTTATCATTTTGTTATCAGCGTTGATAACAGAGGCGAATGGCGCTGTGTTTTTCATGGAACTATTATACTCTTTCTTGGCATGGTTTTCAACGGTCGTCAATCAATTTCATCACCTCTGATTCCTTCAAAACCTTACCCACCGAAACGACCTTTTCATTTACGACGAGGGCGGGCATACTCATAGCACCATAGGACATGACCTTTTCCATGTCGGTGATATACTCGACCTCTACGTTGATCCCGAGATTGGAAACAGCTTTTTTGACATTCTCATAAAGCTGGTGGCAGGATTTACACCCGGCGCCAAGCACCTTAATGCAACAAATGCCCTCAACCGGTTTCCCGCAGCACTCACTGACCGATTTAACTTCTGCGGGTTCATTGCCGGAATTGCCTTCGCAGCAGCAGGTCGGCTGTTTGAGTTCTTCTTTCTTCTTTCCGAACAGTGACATGATATAATCCTCCTTTTTTATTATCCCGCAGGAAACCATCCCTGCGTTTTATTGGCTATTCTTACAAGGCAAAGCATAATGGGCACCTCTGTCAGTACACCAACCGTTGTTGCCAGCGCCGCTGGAGATGATGCTCCAAATAAAGCGATTGCCACAGCCACGGCAAGTTCAAAGAAATTGGAAGCGCCTATCATTCCTGCCGGTGCTGCTATTTTATACGGTAGTTTCCAGATTCGACACGCAATATATGCAATGGCAAAGATCAGGAATGTCTGTATTATCAGAGGCACAGCAATTAATACGATGTGAAGCGGGTTTTCAAGAATAACTCCGCCCTGAATGGAAAAAATCATTACAAGTGTGAGCAACAGTCCTATCGTCGTGACCACATTGAATTTCTTGACGAAGGTATTGTCAAAGTATTCCTTTCCATGGTTTTTAACAACAACTTTTCTTGTTATTAGCCCTGCCGCAAGTGGTATCACAACAAATAAAACGACTGATAAAATTAACGTATCCCAAGGTACAGTAATATTGGATACACCCAGTAGATATTTGACGATGGGGACAAACGCCACAAGTATGATAAGGTCATTCGTTGCCACCTGCACAACTGTATAGGCGGGATCGCCGTTAGTAAGCGTACTCCATACGAACACCATTGCCGTGCATGGCGCTGCGCCAAGAAGAACCGCTCCTGCCAGGTATTCCGTTGCAAGTTCCGGCGAGATCAGTGTCTTGAAGATCACGAAAAAGAATAAGCTGGCAACTCCGTACATAGTAAATGGCTTGATTACCCAATTGGTTACCCATGTGACGAAAAGTCCTTTGGGATTTTTGCCAACATTGCGAATGCTTTGAAAATCCACTTTCATCATCATAGGGTAGATCATCAGCCAAATCAGAACTGCCATCGGAATTGACACATTTGCGTATTCAAGTTGTCCGAGGAAATCCGGAATTTGCGGCATAAGCTTTCCGAGTAAAACACCAATAATCATGCAGAGAATCACCCATATGGTGAGATATCTCTGAAATACACCAATCCCTTTTTTGTTTTCCATCATACTTATCTCCTATACCAGCAATCCCTGAATTGCATTAAAGAAATACCCGACAAGGATAATTCCAACAGTACAGCTCGACACAAAAATGGCGAGCAGTTTCGTTTTGACTGCCTTTTTCAGCATAATCATGGACGGCAGGGAGAGAGTGGTAACACCCATCATAAAGGCGAGTACAACGCCAAGCAATGCTCCTTTCGAGAGCAATGCTTCAGCGATTGGGATTGTGCCGAAAATGTCAGCATACATCGGAATACCACAGATTGCTGCGATAATCACGCCGAAGGGATTACTACCACCGAGTGCCTTAATGACCCATTCTTCGGGTATCCAGTTATGAATGACTGCGCCGATACCCACGCCGATCAATACATAGGTAAATACTTTTTTGGCTGTTGAAACAACTTGTTCCCAGGCATATTTCAGACGATCCTTAAAATGCAGTTCCTCCTGCGGAAGGTCTATTGTTTTTCCGTTGCGAATGAAGTCCTGCACCTGATCTTCAAGGCGCAGCTTCTCAATCAGCGTGCCAACGGCTACGGCAATAACAAGGCCAAGAATGACATATACAACGGCAACCTTCCACCCGAAAATACTCATCAGCAGAACAAGTGAGCCGAGATCGACCATAGGAGAGGAAATCAGGAATGAAAATGTCACGCCCAGCGGGAGCCCTGCGCTTGTGAACCCGATGAACAGCGGGATTGAGGAACAAGAGCAAAACGGAGTCACAGTGCCAAGCAAGGCGGCAACGATTCGTGCCCCCAGGCCAGTGAACCTTCCGAGAATTTTCTTGCTTCGTTCCGGCGGAAAGTAGCTCTGAATATACGAGATTATCAGGATCAATACAGCAAGAAGTACCATGATCTTGATGGTATCATAAAGAAAGAATTGTATGCTGCCGCCGATCCTGTTTTCAGTATTCAGGCCAAAAAAAGACAACATCTGCCCGATCAGCCTATTCAGCCACTTCATTCCAAGAATTTCGTCTTGAATTAGCGTCCACATAAAGAGCCCTCCGATTCATAAATTGAAATACGTCTATATTTATACGTTTTTATAAGCTGTGCCGAAGCACAGCCTATAATTATCACTCTTTACAACAGCTCGGATCCTGTCCAGTCACTGCTGTCAATTCCTGTAATACCGAAATTGCTTTCAATGCGCCATCCGGCGAGATGGAATAGTGCATCCACTTTCCTTCTTTTCTTCCGACCACCACACCAGAATCACAGAGAATCTTCATGTGATGCGAAAGTGTAGGCTGGGTAATATGAAGATCGTCCAACAGAACGCAGGCGCATTTTTCTCCACCCTGTAGGAGCTTCATGATTTTGATGCGGTTTTCATCACAGAATGCCTTGAACATCTCTGCTGTTTTCTTATCTGTTAATTCCATCCCGATCACCTCACATTGAAGTTTATCTATCTATATTATATTCACGAATTTCAATTTGTCAATACCTAAGTTTCAAGGACGGCAGTTTTCTTGCCGCCCGATACCTTATGCGTAGATCAGATCGTTGTTGACCACCTCTACAGCCCGATCCCGGATATTGTTCATCCGCTGCACCCAGAGCATTTGATTCTGGGCCTTGAGTTGTTCTGTGACGCTCTCCCGAGCTGCCATTTGCTTTACCAGCTCAAGAAACATGTTTTCCGCCTGCTCGTTTAGATCGGCCAGATAACCGTTCAGCTTGCCTGTGATCTGCAGCTCTGTGTACAGCGCCTTGCGGTGTTGCCGGAGATACCGCAGATGCCGTTGCCCCCATACGCCGATAGGACGCTGTTCTTCGGGCGGGACCAGGAGGCACGGGAGATAATAATCCCCGTGCAGCTCGTACCACAGCCCATTATTCTCATCGTAGATTTGCTTTTCCATTGTTTGACCCTACCTTTCATAATCATAGTTTTTCTGGCGTTGCCGCCGTTTTGTCTGTTGTGCTTCTCTGGCCTGCGCTACCAAATCGTCGATCTGCCTGCTCCCGAATACCTTCCGAAGGAGAGCATAGTCCTTGTTCTGCTCCCGCAGGACGGTGTTTTCCTCTTTGAGCCGGTCATTGCTCCGAGCCAGACCTTCATTAACATAGGTCATGATACAACAGCAAAAAGTGTCATGACCTTTTTTAGCGCTGTATAAGCCGAATAGATCATTACCGGCGAAAAGCGTCATGACTTTTTTAATGGATTTCAAGGGAGGATACAGATGGAGACTAACGAAGTTGCTCAGGAAATGAGATTTAAGGAATGGGCAGAATGCTATCAGGACTACAAGCAAAGCGGGATGACGATTAAAGTATGGTGTAATGTGCACGGCATTTCTGAAAGTACATTCAGATACCGTAACAGGCGACTCAGAAAGGCGCTTGCAGAAAAAGCGACTTTACCAGTGACATCGTCGGCACCGGTGGCATTTGCGAAGCTGGATCCTCCCGCAGTCATTTCCGGATGCGGTAATCAGAGGGAGTGTGTTCACATATCTCTGGAAGGAAAAACGGTAGATATTTCACCGGACATTCCACCGGAATATTTTCGGACACTTTTAGAGGTGATCTTCCATGCTTAATGATGCAAGTGGCTTTGAGAACGTTTACATAGCCTGCGGCTATACAGATCTGAGGTATGGAATTGACGGGCTTGCCGCCCTGGTTCAGAACAAATTCAATCTGAATCCGTTTTCACCAAGAACACTTTTCATGTTCTGCGGCAGAAAAAGCGACCGTATCAAATGTCTTGTATGGGAAAATGATGGATTTCTTCTTTTGTACAAGCGTTTAGAGAATGGCAGATATCAATGGCCGAGGAGCACAGAGGAAGTCCGTGAAATGACTCCTCAGCAGTACCGGTGGCTGATGGAGGGACTGACTCTGGAACCGAAGAAGGTGGTAAAAAAAGTCCATCCGAAAAGTGTGATATGAACTGATATTTTTGATTTCAAAAAGAGCGTGGAGCCTTGAAAATACTGGGGTTTCGCGTTTTTTAGTGCTTGTTTTTGAGTCCCGTTTGTGGTATACTTTTAATATGAAAACAGGTATGAATCGCGAACAACTTAACAGCCTGGATAAGGATACGCTTGTATCTATCGTACTTCAATTACAGGCACAGATAGATGAAATGTCAGCCAACATTGCAAGCATGAACCGGAATATGGAACTCATGATGGAACAGCTTAAAATATCCAGAAACGCACAGTTTGGTAAAAAGACTGAAGTGAACACCACTGACGAAGAGCAGCTCAGCTTCTTTAATGAAGCAGAAATGCTTAAAACTGACAGTCCTGAGCCGGAACTTGAAGTTGCCGTTCCCGGATATACCAGAAAGAAAAGGAAAGGCAAATGGGACGAAGACCTAAAGGACTTTCCCACAAGGTCGGTTCCACATGAGATCCCTGAAGAAGAACTAAAGGGAATGTTTCCTGAAGGCTACAAACATATGCCTGACGAAATATATCGCAAACTGGAATTCCATCCGGCGACATTCGAAGTGGTCGAGCATCATATCAAGGTGTATAAATCCAGAAAAGACGGCAGAATCGTTAAAGCCTCACATCCAAAGGAACTGCTGGATAAAAGCTATCTTACGCCTTCCCTTGCGGCAGCAGTAATGAATGCCAAGTATACGAACCATATTCCGCTTAACAGACAGGAGAAGGAATTCGAAAGAAATGATGTGCACATATCCAGACAGGATATGGCTAACTGGATGATAAAGATCGCAGAGAGATATCTTTCACTCATATATGACAGATTCAAAGAGAAGCTGTTTGAATCCGATGTGATCCATGCCGATGAAACACCTGTAGGAGTACGGGATAACGGTCGGGAAGATGCGGATACAAGCCATATGTGGGTATACCGTTCAGGAACCCTGTGCGGAGCAGTGCCTGTAATACTTTACGATTACCGAAACAATCGTAGTCAGGAAACACCAAGAGAATATCTTAGGGGATACACGGGATTTCTGGTATGTGACGGATATCAGGTATATCACAAAATATCTGAAGAAAGACCTGATGAACTCACGGTGGCGGGATGCTGGGTACATGCAAAAAGATACTTTTCTAAAGCTGTAAGTGCGGTGGGAAAGGAACAGGCGAAGGATACCGTAGCAGGCAAAGCGTTAACGCTGATATCAAAGATCTTCCATGAAGATAACAAATTAGATGAACTGAATCCGGAAGAACGGCTGAGAGAGAGGAAAGTCCACGTAGAGCCTCTGGTGGATGCGTTTTTTGCGTGGGCAAAAGAGCATAGGGATGACGTTACGGCGAAGTCCGAGACCGGAAAAGGATTCACATATCTGTTCAATCAGGAAAAATACCTGAGGACATTCCTTACGGACGGACGTGTGCCGATGGATAACAATGCTGCAGAACAGGCAATCAGGGATTTTGTTATCGGAAGAAAGAACTGGATGCAGATCGACACGAAAGCGGGAGCAGAAGCAAGTGCCATGATATACGGAATCGTCGAGACCTGCAAAGCCAATGACATAAAGATATATGATTATCTTGAACATGTGCTTACGGTCATGCCGGAGCACATGGATGATACGAATACGGATTTTCTGGATGACCTGCTGCCGTGGTCAGAGAATCTTCCGGAGAAACTGAAAAAGAAACAGCAGAATAGCTGATAAAAAATGGCTGCCCGAAAGCAGTCATTTTTTAATGGAAAATTGGTTTGATTGTTGATATCTGTTAAGGGCAAATATTTTACCATCTGTCAGGGAAAAATCAAGGCACGGATGGTTTACCATTTACATAAAATCACAAAGAGACCGGATAAATTCCGGTCTCTTTTTTATGTTTTTTTAAAAATACATAGAATATTTAATCATGCGCTGAGGTTTTCAGACAGGCGTCCGGAGAGGATGCCGGGTTAACTGTGAAACAAGGGAGAAAGAGGCATTCAAGAGCCATTTATGCAGTATAACTTGTGGTTATTAATATTAGTTATAACAAATTTTTCACCAAACTTGAGGTAATAAAAATAGGCTATTTCGGTTGACTTTCATAACTTTATGTTATAAAATCAAAAGTGATTAAGTATGTTTTGGGGATACCTATACCCTAAAACAGTTAATATATAATTTGTTTTCATACAAACGCAGTATGAAGACAGTCGCTATTATAAATATTTTAATTATTCCATTGGAGGAATTGGGGATGAACAAAGATTTAAGAATTGGAAGGAAATTCCTGTGTCTGGTCATCGCATTAGTGATGGTCATGACACTCATTCCTCGTTTACCCGCAAGCTTTGCTTATGCAGAGGCAGGCGATGTGCCGGCGCATGACAAGATCCTGGGCGTTAACGAGGATGGAACGTACACGATCGCTCTGAATGTAACGGGCGACTCGGAGAAACAGATCCAGAAGGTCAACGTCATCGTAATTGTTGACAGATCTGGATCCATGAATGATGATGCTGGTACTGGCACATATGAGCCTACTGATTCTACAAGCAATGGCTTATACGGGTTAGTCGATGGCGAATATGTTCAATTGAGCCGTTTTGGCGGACCTGGAAACCGTACGTTCTGGTATCAGGTTAATGGCGAGTGGGTACAGTACACCGGGCAGCGCTACTATTACGATTCCGATGGTCAATCAAGAATGGATGCTACACAGGATGCAGTAAATGGATTGGCTGAACAGTTGCTTGGTTATAATGGCAAGGACGGCAACCCGAATGATACAGTTCAAATGGCACTGGTTTCATTTTCATCAAGTGCAAGGACTGATATCAGCTCCACAACTAGTTACAGCACTTTCTCTACTGCTGTAAACGGGCTTAATCCAAACGGCGGTACCAATTGGGAAGCAGCTCTTAAGCAGGCTGATGGCGTAAGTTTTGGAGACAGTGATCCGACATACGTGATCTTTTTCTCCGATGGTGCGCCTACAATGTATGGTAATAACCAGGGTTCTGGATATGAACAAGAACCTAATATGGAGAATTCATACAATGCCGCAAGAGATGATGCTCAAGCACTGGCAAACAAAGTGGGCACGAAAAGGTTCTATACCATCTTTGCATATGGTGAAGATTATGGCGCCACTTATATGACAAACCTTACAAGTTATTCAGGTGCCCCGGCAGAAAACAACTATTCCGCATCTAACTCTGCTGAACTCAATGCTGCTTTTGCTGAGATTCTTGAAGCTATAGAAATGGCAGGTATCGGCGCTGTTGAGATGACCGACGGTACAACTTCAAGCGTTGAAACTACTACCGGAGAGATCAGCAATCTTCTTACTGTAGATGAAAGTTCATACAAATATTATCGCGCAGGCGGTAAGAATGATGACGGATCTGAAAAATATGATACAGACGCCAATTCGATCACTGACCCCGATGGCAATACTGTTAATGTCGGTGAAGAGTGGGAGGATGCTCCTGAAGCTGAATTAGTAGACGGCGCAGTTGTATGGAACCTTAAAGAGGAAGGCGTTCTTGAGAATGATGTAACCTACACCGTAACATTTGACTGCTGGCCAAGCCAGACAACTCTTGACATCGTAGCTGACATCAAGAACGATCCCAGTTCATATGATAAACTTGATGCTAATATCAAGAATTACATTGACAAAAACGGAAATCTCAAGACAAACACATCAGCTTCCATGAGCTATGTGGACACACGTACAGGTCAGTCCGGATCTACAACATTCGAGAATCCTGATCCTGTAATGACACAGGCAGTTGAGGAACTGGCTATAACCAAGGAATGGTCCAATGCATTCGAAGATAAGGACAAAGAACCTATTACTTTGAATGTTACCCGCGATGGAGACAACAAGTACACTATGACGCTTAATGAAGACAATGACTGGGAAGCAAAAGTGTTTATCTCCATCGGTATCCTTCGTCATACCACCGGAACGGATTATGAAGTTCTTGAAAAAGGACATGATTTCACATTTACTGAGCCTAAAGATCTCGGATATTACTGGGAAATCGAAGTTCCGACCGTACGTCCTATGCTTATAGATGGTGAGCTTACAATGCTCATCCTTAAGGATGAAGACCACAACAACCCGGAAGGAGCGGATGAATATACAATTGATGGAAAGACATACTATGTAGGAAGCACCGGAGAAGCAGCTCTTACTGCAGTCAACCACCGTCGTTCACGTCTGAACATTACCAAGGTAGTTGATGGAGAGGATGCTGATCCTGAGCAGACCTTCCCGTTCACTGTTACCGTGAATGACTCCAAGGCAAGTGAAGGCAGCGCAGACAACCTTGACTCAGACTACTATGTATGGTTCTCCGTATGGAATGAAGGATTTGTAGACGCTCTCGTTTCCGGTGCAGAGAAGGAAATGGAAGACGGCGAGTGGACTGGTTACTACTATGCTCCAAGCGGAAGCGACGTAGTCCTTAATCTTAAAGCCGGAGACGGTCTCCGCTTCCTGAACCTGCCTACAGGCACTACATATACCATTGTTGAAGGCACTATGCCGGATAACTACACCTTCACAAGCGCAGTATTAAGCGGCGGTGAAGATGAAGAATTCAGCGGTGCAAAGACAAGTACCGGAACGATCGTAGAAACTGAGAAAGATTATCTCGTAACCTACACCAACACTTATAGCAAGACTGATGTTGAGATCACCAAGGTCTGGGAAGATAATGATGACCAGGATGGTAAGAGACCTACGACTGATGAATTCAAGTCATGGCTCAAGCTTATGGCAGGCGATGAAGACGTTACATCAGATAACCTTTCCAAGCTTACTGTTACAAAGGGCGAAGATGAAGATGGAAACACCATCTACACCGCTAAGTGGACTGGACTTGACCGCTATGCAGACGATGAGGAAATCGAGTACAGCGTAACAGAAACACCGAGCGATGATTATACCGCAAGCTCGACAACAGTTAATGATCACGGAACCATCACCAATTCACACACTCCGGAAAATACAGATATAACAGTTACCAAAGTCTGGGAAGATGCAAACAACCAGGACGGCGTAAGACCTGATTCTCTTGAACTGACACTTAATGGAGCTCCTACAGGTACTACGGTGCCTACACCTACCATTGCAAAGAACGGAAACAACTGGACATACACATGGACCGGACTTCCGAAGTATGCAGACGGCGAAGAAATCAATTACACCGTAACTGAAGGAACCGTTCCTACAGGCTATACCTGCACAACGACTACAGTTGCCGCAGGCGGAACCATCACCAACGTCCACACACCTGAAGAGACCAGTGTAACGGTCACCAAGACCTGGAATGATGCAAGCAACCAGGACGGCTTAAGACCTGAAACTCTTGAACTGACACTGAACGGACTTCCGGAAGGAACCACAGCTCCTACTCCTACGGTTGAAAAGAACGGAAACGACTGGACATACACATGGACCGGACTTCCGAAGAATGCAGCCGGAGAAGAGATCGAATACACCGTAACTGAAGGAACCGTTCCTACAGGCTACACCTGTGAGACAACCACAGTTGCCGCAGGCGGAACCATCACTAACTCTCACACACCTGAAGTAGTTGATGTATCAGTAGAAAAGGTATGGGACGACGCAGATGACCAGGATGGCATCCGTCCGGCCAGCATTGGAGTTACTCTGCTTGCTGACGGCGACGAGGTTGAAACAGTAACGCTGACAGAAAATGCAGACAAAAAATGGACAGCAACAGTATCAGGACTTCCGAAGAATGCAGACGGCAAAGAGATCGTTTACACCTGGACAGAGAAATTAGTTCCGGATGGATACACCTGCGAGACTCCTACAGTTGCAGCAGGCGGCACCATCACCAACAAGCACACCCCTGAACAGACTGAAGCTACTGTAAAGAAGGTTTGGGAAGATGCAAATGACCAGGATGGATTCCGTCCTGACGAACTTACTGTCAAGCTTCTCGCTAACGGCGAAGAAACCGGCAAGACCGTAACCTTAAGCGAATCCAACAACTGGACAGCTACTATCGATGAACTCGACAAGTATGCTGCTGGAAAAGAGATATCCTACACATGGGATGAAGGAGATATCGAGAAGTACACTCTCAGCAAGACTGAAAAGGATCCTTCAGATGCCACCATCACAACTCTTACCAATACTCATACACCTGAAAAGGTAGAAGTAGAAGTTGAGAAGGTATGGGACGATGCAGATAACCAGGACGGCATCAGACCTGAAAGCGTAACCATCAAGCTTCTTGCTGACGGCGAAGACACTGAAAAGACTGTAACTCTTAATGAGGACAACCAGTGGAAAGGCAAGTTCGAAGCTCTCGACAAATATGCTAATGGCGAAGAGATCGAATACACTGTAGAAGAAGTTGAAGTCACCGGATATGAAGCAGATGTGACAGGAAATGCTGAAGCATCTGAAGCTATAGGCTACATAGTGACCAACGTACATGAACCTGAAGTTGTTACTATACCTGTGGAGAAGGTATGGAAAGACGCAGATGACCAGGATGGATACCGTCCTGAAAGCGTAACCATCAGCCTCCTTGCAGACGGAGCAGACACCGGCAAGACTGTTTCACTCAACGAAGCAAATGGATGGAAGAGCACCTTCGAAGGCGCAGACATTTACAAGTATGCAGTAGGCAAGGAAGGCGTTCCTGTAGTTTATACCATCAAGGAACTTGAGGTTAAAGAGTACACTGTTGCAATTTCAGGGACCGTTGCTGATGGATACACCGTAACCAACTCACACACACCTGAAGTTGTGGAAGTAAGCGTAGAGAAGGTATGGGACGACGCAGATGACCGTGACGGCATCCGTCCGGACAGCGTGACCGTAACCCTTAAGGCTGACGGCGATGATATCACCCAGGAAGGAATCACAGCTACAGTTGAACTCAACGAGGAGAACAACTGGAAGTACACCTGGGAAGGCCTCAACAAGCGTGCTGCAGGTAAGGAGATATCCTATACTGTAGAAGAAGCACCTATCGATAATTATGAGGCAGAGATCACAGGCGATGCTGAAAACGGATACACCATTAAGAACTTCCACCTTGCTAACCCTGTTCCTGTAACCATCGATCCTCCTGTCAAGAAGGTAGTAAAGGGTAATCCTTCCAAGAACGAGACCTTCACCTTCCAGATGAAGGCAGTGACCGAAGGCGCACCGATGCCTGAGGGAGCTAAGGATGGCGTACTGACGATGAATATCGTCGGATCCGGTGAAAAGGAATTCGGAGTAGCCGAGATCACAAAGGCCGGTACATACGTATATGAGATCACCGAAGTTAATACAAAGGCTGAGAACTACAAGTATGACACAACCGTATATAAGATGACAGTTGAAGTCAAAGAAGTAGCTGACGGTACTCAGGTGAAACTCGTGAAGACCGAGACCGTTGAAGGCGGAAACGGACAGATCGTATTCACCAACACCTACGAGGAACCTCCTGTAAAGACAGGCGACACCACAATCGTAGTACCTTACATAGTGATCGGTGTATCAGCACTCATCCTTCTGCTTATGCTTCTCTTCAGAACAAGAAAGAACAGAGCATAATAAGGCTGAGAAGGCGCAAGCCTGAATAAAACAAACCCGCAGGGGCCGGAATTCCGGTCCCTGTTTTTCGTTTTATATGAAATTCTGCGAAAAATATGCTAATTACACGATAAAACGTTTTTTCTGGGAGTATTATCGTGTAGAAATTCTTTGTTTTACACGATAAAAACGTTTAAGCGAGACATTTATCGTGCAGATGTTCTTTGTTTTACACGATAAAAGCTGCTGTACAACAAAATAATCGTGTAACAGGCCTTTGTTTTGCACGACAAAGCTGAAAAAACAAAGAGATTACCGTGTAATTATGGCCTTCTCTATTCTGTAGTATAATTTCTGATAGCCGATGCCCTGCGGATATAGTATAATAATATCAGCAAAGCGAAAACATCCAAGGAGGCAGACATGGACCTTAAAAAGAGACTTGAACAGAGATTTTTGAAATATTCCGCGATCCCCAGCCAGAGCGATGCGTCCAACGAGACCATTCCTTCGTCCATAGGACAGTGGGAGATGGCCAGGACCCTGGCGGATGACCTTAAAGAACTGGACGTGCAGGACATAGAGATAGGTGAGACCGGCGTGGTCTACGGCAGGCTGCCTGCCAGACTTGCTCCGGGACACAAGCCGGTGCCTGTGGTGGGTTGGTGCTGCCATATGGACACCGTTGACGTGCATCTTTCGCCGGAAGTGCACGCTCAGATCATAAGGAACTATCCGGGAGGCGACATTCTCCAGAACGAGGAGAAGCAGATATATATCCGCGAGGAAGATCATCCGGAACTCCGGGACTATATCGGTCAGGATATAATTATAAGCGACGGAACCTCGGTGCTGGGCGCTGATAACAAGGCTGCAGTTTCCAACGTCATGGTGGCTTTGGAGATCTTAAAAGAGGATCCTGAGATCGAGCATGGCGAGATCTTCATAGCTTTTGTACCGGACGAGGAAACAGGCCTCAGAGGGTCCAAAACAATGGATTTCAGCAAGTTTCCTGTGGATTTCGCATATACTATCGATTGCTGCGAAGAAGGCGAGGTAGTGTACCAGACCTTCAATGCAGGGGAGGCTGTTCTCACCATCAGAGGAGTTCCTGCGCACCCTATGTCATCTAAGAACAACCTGGTGAATCCCTGCATGGTGGCGGTGGATTACATCAATCTTTTTGACAGGGCAGAGATGCCGGAGCACACCGAAGACACCGAGGGATATCTCTGGGTCACTGACATATTCTCCGACAGCCTTGACGCCAAAGTCATGATAGACATCAGGGACCACGATCTGAAGAAGTATAACGCAAAAAAAGAGTTCCTGAAGAAGGCCATGGAGATCACTCAGCTGAAGCATCCCAAAGCACAGCTCAGCCTGGAGATGAAGGATATCTACGGCAATATCTTTGACGCTCTGAACGATGATAATAAGGTCTGCATAGACTATCTTTATGAAGCTCTCAGGGAGCTGGGCATCGAACCGAAGCCCAAAGCCATGCGTGGCGGCACCGACGGATCCTTTATTTCCACCAAAGGTATCCCTACGCCCAACTACTTCACAGGCGCTCTGAACTTCCATTCATCAGCGGAATTTCTGCCCATGGATGCCTTCGAAAATTCCTGCCTTGTGACCCTGAAGCTCATGGAACTCATAGCCAGAAACTGACTTGACCGGGCTTCACAAAACCTTCACGAAAAAATTTAAAAAATTGTAGTTTTCCGCACGTTTTGAGGTAGATTTACACATTATCTTGTGATATAATCCTTATGTGAAAATATGACAAAAGGGGGTGACCGGTGGAGAGGAGCCGGTCGGAGGTATTGATGAAGATTTGCTCGAAGTGCGGAAACATTCTTAAGGATGAAGACGTTTTCTGCTCCCGTTGCGGCGCGAAAACGTCCATTTTTGGTGTGACAAAAAAGCCTGCTGAGAAGACTTCCGCAGCTGACAAGAAAGCATCGCTTGGCTATGGTAAGCTGAGAGCAGATACTTTGCCCGGGGACAGATATACGGCTGCAGTGGAGCAGAACACGGTGGCTGTAACGGAGTATCTCAAGAGAGCTTCGGATCTGGAATGGCAGAAGTATGAGATCGAAGAGATCGGCAGACAGCTGGATGCTAAGCTGGCTGATGCAAATGAGCAGGTGCGCCGTGAGGAAGAAGCCATCGAGAGCTACGAGAAGAAGGCTGAGCGCACCAGGACACAGCTCAAGGACTACAAGAAGCTGGAGTATCGCAGGAAGGTTTTCAATTTCAAGTTCAGCTTTGATTTTAAGGTATTCGGAATTGCAGTTGTAGCGATGCTTGCTGGTAAAATGCCGCAACCCTTGCGTCCTTTACCGTAGGTTTACC
>OMTF01000061.1 GCA_900313925.1 uncultured Eubacteriales bacterium
TCTGGAGCTTTTTCTCCAGAGCTCTACCCCAACATTTATTATAGAACCGTTTTTTTTCGCTTTGTTTCACCTGTAAAATTTGGACAAATTTTATGTAAGTTTGACCCTGTCTGTCTATTGCGTATGCCTCCGTTTAGGGATAGAATGAAGTATCTTTTCAGAGGGGGGAGCGCTCTTGCATCTTTTGGAGCAGAGGATTCTCCGGGACGGAAAAGTCCTTGAGGGGAATGTTCTGAAGGTAGACGGTTTTTTAAATCACTGCATTGATCCCGCCTTTTCTCTGGAGATGGGCAAAGAGTTCTACCGGCTCTATAAGGACAGCGGCGTTAACAAAATTCTTACCATAGAAGCCTCCGGCATCGGACTGGCATGCATGACGGGCCTCGTTTTCAACTGCAGCGTTCTGTTCGCAAAGAAACGGGCAAGCAAAAACATATCAAACGACGTTTACTGTTACGAAATTCCATCCTACACCCATGGCAATACCAACACGGTTGTTGTGTCCCGGGAATATCTCGGTCCGGAAGACCGGGTGCTGATCCTGGACGATTTCCTGGCAACCGGCGCCGCACTGGACGGTCTGATTCATATCGCACTGCAGGCGAAAAGCACCGTCGTCGGCTGTGGGGTGGCGATTGAGAAAGCTTTTCAGGACGGCGGGGAACGGATCCGCCGGCAGGGGTACCGCGTGGAATCGCTGGCAAGAATTTCCTTTATGAGCCCGCAGGAAATCCGTTTTGCTCCGGATTGAAGAATTTTCCTGCGGCCGTTCTGACAATTTCATACGATTGAAAGCAGCATAACATTTTTAGATATAATCCGAGGGATATGGCTTCGAAGTTTCTACCCGGCCGACGTAAAAGGCCGGACTATCCGAAAATGCTTTTGGCGCGTTGGCGCCGAGGGCACGAGGCCTCTCTCCGGAAGGGTTCGTGTCTTTTTTGTATCTTCCTGCCTTGGCTGTGTCTTGGCAGTAAAGATAAATTTTATTACAGAGGAGAAGCGAAATGAAAAAGTTCTTAGCCGTACTTCTTGCACTGGCCATGGTCTTTGCTCTTGCCGCCTGCGGGTCCGGACAGCAGACACCGGAAAGCACCGCGGCTGCAAGCGACAACGGTGCTTCCAACATCAAGGTTGGATTTATTTTCCTGCATGACGAGAACTCCACTTATGACCTTAACTTCATGAATGGCGCGAAGGAAGCCGCTGCCGCCCTGGGGCTCAGCGATGACCAGGTCATGATGAAGACGAACATTCCGGAAGGACAGGAATGCTATGAGGCTGCTGCGGATCTTGCCGATGCCGGATGCAACATCATTTTCGCCGACAGTTTTGGCCACGAGGACTACATGATTCAGGCTGCGAAGGAATATCCGGACGTTCAGTTCTGCCATTCCACCGGAACGAAGGCGCATACGGAAGGTCTGGCAAACTATCACAATGCCTTTGCTTCCATTTATGAAGGCCGTTATCTTGCCGGTATTGCGGCGGGCATGAAACTGAATGAAATGATCGAAAATGGAGAGTTCACCGCCGATGAAGCCAAAATGGGCTATGTCGGAGCTTTCACCTATGCGGAAGTTATCTCCGGCTACACGTCCTTCTTCCTGGGCGCCCGCTCCGTATGCCCCACCGTCACGATGGATGTAACCTTCACCGGTTCCTGGTATGACGAAACAGCAGAGAAGGAAGCCGCCAACACGCTGATTGCGGGCGGATGCAAGCTGATCAGCCAGCACGCCGACTCCATGGGTGCTCCGACTGCCTGCGAGTCCGCGGGCGTTCCGGACGTTTCCTACAACGGAAGCACGGTAGATTCCTGCCCCAACACCTTCATTGTTTCTTCCCGTATCGACTGGGCTCCGTATTATGAGTACGCAATCACCTGCGTCCTGAACGGCGAAGCCATTGATACCGACTGGACCGGCTCTCTGGAGACGGGTTCGGTTCTGCTCACCGAGGTAAACACCAAGGCTGCCGCAGCGGGAACAGAGGAAGCCCTCCAGGCTGCAGAAGAAAAGCTGAAATCCGGTGAACTGCATGTGTTCGACACCTCCACCTTCACGGTGAACGGCAAACCTCTGACCACCTTTATGGCGGATGTGGACACGGATGCTGCATATACTCCGGATACGGAAGCAATTTCCGACGGTTATTTCCATGAGTCCGAGTATCGTTCTGCTCCGTATTTCACGGTTCCGATCGACGGCATCAACCTGCTGGATACGAAGTCTTGATTTTTTACTTTCAGGAAGCCCGGTACGCCGGGCTTCCTGAAAAGCGGTAAAGGGCAGTGCGGCTTCGATACAGAAACCGTGCTGCCCTTTGCTGCTTTTCATATGGGAACGGGGCTTTCCTCGGTCTCCAATGTCAAAAAAAGGAGTTGAACGGATTGGAAAATCGCACCGCCGCGGTTTCGCTGCGAAACATATCCAAATCATTTGGTCCGGTCCTGGCGAATGACCGGGTCTGGCTGGATATATACCGGGGAGAGATTCTGGCTCTGCTCGGAGAGAACGGCAGCGGGAAAACGACGCTCATGAATATGCTCTCCGGAATCTATTTTCCGGACGAAGGGCAGATATTCATTGACGGAAATCCCGTTGTCATTCGTTCCCCGAAGGACGCTTATCAGCACGGAATCGGGATGATCCATCAGCATTTTAAGCTTGTTGATGTCCTGACTGCCGCAGAAAACATTACCTTGGGGCTTAAAGAGCCGGGTCGGTTTGATCTGCGCGCCGTTGCAAACAAAGTAAAGAAGATTGCGGATACGTTCGGTTTTGACGTAGACCCCAACCAGAGAATTTACGATATGTCCGTTTCCCAGAAGCAGTCCGTGGAAATCATTAAGGTCCTCTACCGGGGCGCGGATATTCTGATCCTGGATGAGCCGACCGCCGTGCTGACGCCGCAGGAAACGGATCGCCTCTTTGCCGTGCTGCGCAACATGCGGGACGAAGGAAAGGCAATTGTCATAATAACCCATAAGATGCATGAAGTGCTGGAGCTCAGCGACCGGGTTGCCATTCTCCGGCACGGGCAGTTCATCGGCGATATGCTGACAAAAGACACCAACGCGCAGGAAATGACGAACATGATGGTCGGGCACGCCGTCAACCTAAACATCGCCCGCCCGGAACCGAAAAACCCGAAGCCCCGGATTGAGGTTTCTCACCTTTCCATCAAAGACATGGAAGGCGTTACGAAAATCGACGATGTTTCCTTTACCGCAAACAGCGGAGAAATTCTTGGAATCGCCGGAATTTCCAATAACGGGCAGAAAGAGCTTCTGGACGCTATTGCCGGCCTCCAGAAAGTCACCAACGGAAGCATTTCCTACATTGAAGAGGACGGAACGCGAACTGAGCTTGTCGGGATGGATCCGCTGAAAATCGCAGAACTGGGCGTCGCGCTTTCCTTTGTTCCGGAAGATCGGCTGGGCATGGGCCTTGTCGGCAACATGGACCTGTCTGACAATATGATGCTCCGTTCCTACCGCCGCGGTCATTCCGCCCTCACGGACCGGAAGGCGCCCCGGAGGCTTGCTGAGACCGTGGTCCGGGATCTGGATGTCAGTACGCCCAGTCTGGAAACGCCTGTTCGAAAACTGTCCGGAGGAAACATTCAGAAAGTGCTGGTCGGCCGGGAGATCTCCACTGCGCCCACCGTGCTGCTGACCGCTTATGCCGTACGCGGGCTTGACATCAACTCCTCCTATACGATTTACAATCTTATCAACCAGCAGAAGGAAAACGGGGTCGCCGTTGTCTATGTCGGAGAGGACCTGGACGTTCTTCTGGAACTTGCAGATCGGATTCTTGTACTCTGCGGCGGCCGCGTCAGCGGCATTCTGGACGGCCGCAAAACCAACAAAAGAGAAGTCGGTCTGTTGATGACACAGCTTGGAGGTGACGGAACAAATGCAGGGTAAGGAAAATCATGTCCCTCTGTTTCACATTACAAAGAGGACAGATGTTCCCTGGTACAAGGTCTGGATCATTCGCGGCATTGCCATTCTTCTTGCCCTTCTGGCCTGTGCGCTGGTCTGCGGCACAGCGACCGGCATCAATCCACTGGAAGTCTATGCCTCCATCTTTCAGGGTGCCTTCGGAAGCGTGCGGAAAACCTGGGTCACGCTGCAGAATACAGCGATCCTCCTGTGTATCGCTCTGGCCCTCACGCCGGCGTTCAAAATGCATTTCTGGAACATCGGAGGCGAAGGCCAAGTTTTGATCGGTGCCCTTGCTTCCGCGGCCTGCATGATCTATTTCGGCGCGGGGCTTCCCAACTGGCTTTTAATTCTCGTTACCGCGCTCTGCGCGATTGCGGCAGGTGCCTTTTGGGGCTTCATTCCTGCCCTGTTCAAAGCCCGCTTCAACACGAACGAAACCTTGTTTACCCTGATGATGAACTACGTTGCGACCCAGCTGGTTGCCTATTTTGTAATCGTCTGGGAAGTTCCCAAGGGCTCTGGCAAAGTCGGAATTATCAATCAGGCAACCGAAGCCGGATGGCTTCCTCAGATCGCGGGGCAGAAATACCTGCTGAATATCCTGGTCGTCGCCGCGCTTACCATCTTTATTTTCATTTACCTGAAATACAGCAAGCACGGGTATGAAATAGCGGTTGTGGGAGAAAGCGAACGCACGGCGGAGTATATTGGAATCAGTGTACGCCGGGTCATTGTGCGGACCATGCTTCTGTCCGGCGCCCTGTGCGGCATTACAGGCTTCCTTCTGGTAAGTGGAACCGATCACACCATTACAACGACTCTTGCAGCCGGTCGCGGCTTTACGGGCGTCATGGTCTCCTGGCTTTCGAAGTTCAATCCCCTCTGGATGATTTTAACCAGTCTGTTTTTGGTTTTCTTCGATCGCGGAGCCTCCGAAATCTCAACGCAGTTTGCCTTAAACCAGTCTTTTTCCGATATCATTACCGGAATCATTCTGTTCTTCATCATCGGCAGTGAATTCTTTGTTTCCTATCGGATCCAGTTCCGGCACAAGGAGCCGGCTGCCGCAGAGGCAAAAGGGAAGGAGGACGAACATGTTTGATTTTGTTTCTTTCATCCCAAGAGCTATAGTGCAGAGCATCCCGCTACTGTACGGCAGCACGGGAGAAACACTGACCGAGAAATCCGGAAATCTGAACCTCGGCCTCCCCGGCGTCATGTATGTGGGCGGCATCTGCGGAGTAATTGGGGCGTTCTTCTATGAACAAAGCGCGAACGCCAGCGGTCACTTCAGTGCGTTTCTTGCAGTCCTGATCCCCTTAGCCGCTTGCCTTGCCGGTTCTCTTCTGATGGGTCTTCTGTACTGCTTCCTGACGGTTACTCTCCGTGCCAATCAGAATGTCACCGGTCTTGCTATGACAACCTTTGGCGTCGGCATCGGAAACTTCTATGGCGGTTCCCTGATAAAGCTGACCGGGTCCGATGTTCCGTCCATTGCGCTGTCCGCGACAAGCAACTGCTTCCGCCGGCACCTCGCTATTGCCGATACTTCCGGCTGGTTTGGAGATATTTTCCTGTCCTATGGCTTCCTTGCGTACCTTGCCATTCTTGTTGCGCTGTTTGTCTCCTATTTTCTGAACCATACCCGGAACGGTCTGAATCTGCGCGCCGTCGGAGAAAATCCCGCCACCGCAGATGCGGCCGGCATCGACGTGATTAAATACAAATATTACGCCACCTGCATCGGCTGCATGATCGCAGGACTAGGCGGTCTCTATTACGTTATGGACTACGCCAACGGCGTCTGGTCCAATGACGCGTTCGGAGACCGGGGCTGGCTTGCCATTGCGCTGGTTATCTTTACCATATGGCGTCCCAATATTGGTGTTCTGGCTTCGTTCCTCTTCGGCGGTCTATACATCCTGTACCTTTACATCCCGACAGGTATGGAGCTTGCTTCCAAGGAACTGTATAAAATGCTTCCGTACGTTGTAACCATTATTGTTTTGGTTATTTCCAGCACAAAGAACCGGAAGGAAAATCAAGGACCCGCGGCTTTAGGGCTTCCGTATTTCCGGGAAGAGCGGTAGTTCTCGCTTCGTATCGACACCGGAGCGCGGCGAAAAGCCTCTTCTTCTATTCGCAGCTCCGAACATTTTGCAGGAATCTGTGAAAGCAGCACGCTTCTAAAAGAGAAGCCTGCTGCTTTTGCTTTCGTGTTTTTTCGGTTCTTTGTCAAATGTTGGGGTAAATCCCAAAAGAAAAGAATATAGG
>OMTF01000016.1 GCA_900313925.1 uncultured Eubacteriales bacterium
ACGCCCAGCTCCTTCAGGTGCCGGACGGTCTCCAGAAGGTCTACCGTGTTTCTGGCAAACCTTGATATGGATTTGGTCAGGATGATATCGATTTTCCCGGCCTCGCAATCCTCCAGCATGCGCTGGAATTCCTCTCGGCTGTTCGCCTTTGTGCCTGTGATGCCGTCGTCAGCATAGACGCCTGCGTATTCCCATTCCGGGTTGCGCTGGATCAGGTCGCTGTAGTAACTGACCTGCGCTGATAACGAGTGGTGGAGCCGTTCGGTTTCCATCGACACTCTGGCATACGCAGCGACCTTTTTCCGGGTCGGCAGCGTCGGCATCACGGGCTCGATTTTTCGTATTTTTGCCATAAAATCAGCTCCTTTCACAGGTCTATACATCACTCTAAAGAGGACACATAGCAAGCGTTTTCTGAGAATAATGTACCCAATAATGGCCGGTACTTTTCGAGCATTTTTGTATCAATTATGGCGTATTGCTCCTCGGTGATAACGCCAGCTTTCAGCATGCCCTGAAACATATTCATGGTGGCCTGATAGAGCTTTTCGCGCTCGAACTGATCCTCATTCATGGCCATCACCACCTTTGAACCGGGCTCGGATATAGCACTCGTGGGAGCAGTACTTCCGCTTGCTGTTGCCGTAGGCCGTGAAGGGCTTGTGGCAGCAGGGGCAGGTGTATTCATAGATGGCCTTGCGGTTGACCTGATCGAGATGGGCGTTCCACCACTTATTCCGGCAGGTATTGGAGCAGAACTTGGCTTCCTTTTTACCGGAAACCTGCACGAGGGGCTTTCCACAACAGCGGCAGCAGCCTACGTTCGGCGTTTCTGTTTTATCCGGATCAGCGGTATTCCCGGAGAGGTTATTCCTGCGGCAGAAAGCAGACACCTGATTCTTCGTCAGGCCGAGTGCCTCTGCGATTTTGGAATACCCGTAGCCGGAGTCCCGGAGCTTTTTAATCTGTTCTTTTTGTTCATTGGTCATAAGGGATACCTCCAGTCACTTTCCACTGGAGGTGAGATGGGCGGATTGACGAAGGGAAATGAAAAAAGCCGCCTGCAGGCACAAAGCCCACAAGCGGCAACAGATCAGATGCGTGTTGTATAGTCGAGGGAGATCCAGCCAGCGCCGGATTTGAGGCGTCCCCAGCCAGCGTCAGAGCCCTGACCGGACTTGACCTCCAGAATCGTAAAGATACCCTTGCCGGTGTACTGCCCGGTACGGGAGTAGTTGGTTCCGGCTCCAGTGCGGATGTTCAGGTCACTGATATCCACGCGGACGAGGAATGGGGTCTTGACCGCCGCCCTTCCTGCGTAGACGACTTTTCCGGCATCATCAAAAACAGAATAACCGGGATTGGCATCCGCGCACTTCTTGGCGTTGGCCAGTACCTTATAGGCTCCCTTCTGGGAAGCGGCATCCGACCAGCTTTTACGGACGCGGTACCATTTGACCGCAGCAGGAGCCTCAGCCTTGTCGTACTGCGTGAGGTTCCATCTTTCGATAATACTGCAGAGCTTGGAAACGTAGGTCGTGCTGGTGGCATAGCCGCCGTCCTTGATGATCTGCACGGCCTTCTTGTAATCCTTGCAGCCCTTGAGCCCATCATAGCGGAGCTTGCTGCCGTTTTTCGCACCCAAGAGGTATGCGGAGTGGTCGGCGATGGAATCCTCGATGCACGGATACTTGCGGAAGTCTGCCGTGATGGTATAGAGCTTTCCGGAGCCGTCATCCTCCTGCGTCTTCTTGGTATAGACGGACTTGCCGTCCCACGAAGATCCGCTCCATGTGTTTCCGGAGAGGGACTTCTTCATTCCGAAGACGTTATTGGCGTTCTGGGCGAGCTCGCTTTTCCCGTATCGCGCAAATCAACAGGAACACAAATACTGACAGAGCAAGTACCAGTCTAGAAAAAGCGAGAGGCCACATTCAAGAATTTCTTGAATGTGGCCTCTCTGACGTGGACAATCCATCAAATATCTCAACTTACCCAAACAATGAAAATTTTTTTAGTCATAATAGTTTGAGTAAGGCACTTTTGGTGGAGGTGAGGGGAGTCGGACCCCTGTCCGAAAACACTTCCTCAGGAACTTCTCCGGGCGCAGGCGGTTGTTTTCATTCCCTCATCCCGGCGTGAACCGTCACACTCCGGGAATCAGTAGCTTCATGATGCGTGGTGCGCGCAAAGCTTAGCGCACGCACGGACGCCGCTAATCGACACCGCACACATCAGCCGCGGCCCTCTGGTGGGCGATGCTCACTGCTTAAGCAGCGAGAGCGAACTGACTATCGTCGTTCTTTAATTTGTAATTGCCAGTTTTTAGGATGTCTGACACATCCGCCCGCTATTCAAGTCTCGGTGTCCCCGTCGAAACCGGTTCACCCCCATGACATGTCGGAAGTTGCAATCCCTGTCTTTGCACAGGAATTGCGCCTTCCCTCCTAATTATACATCAAATGGCAAACTATTGCATCTTTTCCGGTTCGGGATAATCCTCACCGAACGTTTCCACCGTTACTTTTTTCATTTTCTGTTCCTGTAGCGGTTTGTCATTGCGGTCGGTGCGGCAGGAAGCAATTCGATCGACCGCTTCCATTCCCTCGGTCACCTTGCCGAATGCGGCATACTGGCCATCCAGATGGGGCGCATCTTGGTGCATAATGAAGAACTGACTCCCGGCGGAATTCGGGTCGTAGGCACGTGCCATCGAAAGGACTCCGCGAGTATGCCGAAGCGCATTTTTCACACCGTTTGCGGCAAATTCCCCCTTGATGCAGTAGCCGGGTCCTCCGATTCCAATCCCCTTCGGGTCTCCGCCCTGTATCATAAATCCCGAAATCACCCGATGAAAGATCACGCCGTCATAGAATCCCTTATTTATCAGTGCAATAAAATTGTTTACGGTATTGGGTGCCGTCTCCGGATAAAGTTCCGCTTTAATAATATCTCCGTTTTCCATTTCTATGGTTACAATCGGATTTTTCATAATATTATCCATTCCTTTCCTTCAGCGTTCGATCCATCTCCCGCTCCGCGCTTCGCTTTGCCGACGCCTGTCTCTTGTCATAAAGCTTTTTTCCGCGGCATACGCCGATTTCCACTTTGACGCGGCTGTTCTTATAATAAAGGCTCAGCGGAATCAGTGCGATGCCTTTCTGCATAACCTGTGCGTTGAGTCTGCTGATTTCTCTTTTATGCATAAGAAGGCGCCGGCGCCGGACCGGGTCGACATTGAATATGTTTCCTTTCTCATACGGACTGACATGCATCCCGATGAGAAAAATTTCCCCGTTTCGGATAATGCAGTAGGAATCCTTCAGATTTGCGCCTCCCGCGCGGATGGACTTGATTTCCGTCCCGGTGAGGGCAATTCCTGCTTCATACCGCTCGAGAACCGTATAGTCATGGAACGCTTTGCGGTTGCTTGCTGCTTCCTTCCGCTCCCCGCTGGATTTCGACAAGCCTCCTCACCTCTCCTTCACTGCACGGTCTATAATACTAGCATAAATTTTTTTGCATGAAAAGATCGCGATTTCCGCGCACCGAACTGCAGAAGTTGCAACTTTTGTTGCCATGCCTTCAGATTCCTGTCCTGTCCATCCGGCTGTGCGTTTCGGCAGATTCAGAGAATTCTCGTCATATGCACGCCCTCTAGTGCTTCCACCTGCCGGAGCAGGTCCTCTTCCGAAACATTTCGATTTAGATGCAGGTGAAGCAGTACGCTCTGCAGACCATTTTCCTCTCTATCCAGCCTCGTAATTTCCAGATTGTCGACACGGATTTTTCCAGCCTGACATATTTTCACTATTTTCTCGACAACCGGATTGGTATCATATTCCACATACAGTTCAACGTCCGGCGATTTGCGGTCGAGGAAAAATTCCAGTTTAGAAAGGAAAAGCTCCGTCAGTTCCACCAGGATGGTCGCAGCGATTCCAAGCTCAAAGTAGCCTGCGCCGAACGCCAGGCCTATAATCGCCGTAACCCACAGTCCGGCTGCCGTTGTCAGTCCTTTTACCGTTTTCTGGCGGGTAACGACAATCGTTCCGGCACCGATAAAGCCAATGCCGGCTATCACCTGCGCTCCCATACGCGTGATATCCGTAGCGTAGCCTAAAATCAGAGCCAGGTACTGGCTCGTCAGCGTTGTAAGAGCCGCTCCGAGGCAGATAATGATATGCGTCCGGAATCCGGCTGGGCGGCGCTTGTATTCCCGCTCAAGCCCAATAAGACCGCCGCAGAGAGCGGCAAACAGCAGGCGCAGGGCAATTGACTCCAGCGTGAAGTCTCTCCAGCCTTCAAAAATTGGCAGCATCCGCAATCCCCCCCGTCTTCAGACTTCCGTGACGGAAGCTACATAGTCGTGCTCCGCCATCATATAAAGGACTGCGGCATGCGGCGTTTTTTTATCCAGCCGCAAATGCAGGACGGCGCCGGGGTGTTTGCTGCGCATGCCCATCTGCTGATCAATCTCCATATCCAGCACTTTCATCCCATACTGCCTGAGCTGCGTCGATATTTCTCCCAAATCGCTCATTTCGTCTACTTCCACATAGATATTCATATATCGGGAGCGAGCGATAACCCATTTCTCCAGTGGTTTCAGAAGCATGACGAGCAGAATGATGGCAAATCCGAACAGCATGCATTCCAGGAATCCGGATCCAATAGCAATGCCAAGGCAGGCTGCGGCCCAAAGGCAGACCGCCGTTGTCAGCCCGCGTACCTCCTGCTGGCCGGTGACAAGAATAGTTCCGGCGCCGAGAAAACCAATGCCGTTAATTACCTGCGCACTGAGTCGCGTTACATCAACATTCAGCTGCGCGTTGCCATATTCGGTTTTCCATACCGGCAGCATTTCGACGGTATACTGGGCAATCATCATGGTCAGCGCCGCACCGAGGCAGGTAAGCATGTAGGTGCGAAAGCCCGCCGGTCGGTTCAACTTCTCCCTTTCAAGGCCGATAAAGCCGCCGCAGAGCATCGCGAAAATCATGCGAAGAAGCATGGTGGCAAACGTAAGCTGACGGAACTGTGCAAAGAATGGCAGCATTTGCGCCCCCCCAATTCCTACGCGAAGAGTGCAGTCCGCTTTTCCGGCGTGCGCGCTTTCGCGGTAAAGCAGTGTATTCCCGTTTTTTTCATTATTATGGCGAAAGCGGATTCTGTCAAGATTCTGCAGTGCCTGCCCGGGTCTTCACGTTTGCAGTGTACAAAAGCTTCAGGTCCGGAAGATAAAGGACTTCCGGACCTGAAGCTTTGTGATTTCCCTTCAGGCGTTCTCTCCCCGTCGGCAGACTACCGTATCAGGGAGGATGCCATAGCGGCTCTCTTTCTTCGCTGCGAATCGGCCTCCGCGTTTCGGATCTGAATCGCCCCATCCCGGGTCCTGTAAAATAGGACTCTGTCTCCTGGCCGCAGTCCAAGCTGCCGCCGTATGTCTATGGGAATCGTTATCTGTCCGTTGGCTGAGAGCTTAACTATGTTCACCTTCGATCACCTTTCCTCCTGTTCCGCCGTCATGCCGGCAATTCCGGCGCGGACGCTGTGGCTTATCAGCAGCACTCCGTTCTGCTTTTCACCTACCGTCTATATTGTGAAATTTTTGCTCGGAAAAATCAAATAAATTTTCAACGCCTTGAACAATTTTACACAAATTGGTGCACGATGTCTCTGTTTTGTCTTTACTTTTTGTGTACTTTGTATGTTTTGGCCCGAGTCCCCGCCATTATACCTTATATATTTGCAATTTTCCCCACATTTGCTATAATATTGCCGTCAATTTGTCACAGCGCCCCACTTGAACGCACCCCGGAGGAAATTTATGATACCTGAGGAAAAATGCAATCCTGCACTGAAATCCGATAAGAATACGGAAGAACAAGCCGCGTCCCCTGCTGAGTCGAAACCGAAGATATCCATTAAGGATGGAGAAATCTGGTATAGCGGAGAAGAGGACCTGCTTGACTCGGAGGAAGGCCGTGCCGTTTTCTGCCGGGTCAATGAAACTTCCATTTTCCGCAAGAAAGATCCGGATTTCCCGCAGAGCTACATTGAAGTTTACAATGTACAAAACATTAGCATTACCGTTGCAAAGCGCAGCCGCATTGATCCGACTCTTACCGAAGTCATCGAATACGATGCGGAAGGAAAACAGCTAAGCAAATCTTTTTCTCCAGCTCTGGAAACCCTGTAGCGCTCCATCTTCCTACGCGGAGAATGTTTCGCCAGCTTCCGCTCCTGTTTGTTTGGTATTTTATTATTTATTATTATAGTAAAAACATTTCTTATAGTAAAAACATTTCTTAAATTTCAAGTATAGAGCGTTCCTTTGCGCATCTATCCTTTTCATTTCCGACGTCGGGATTTATTTCTGATTCCGCCTTCGTGATATATATCGGCAGCCTGCAGCTCCAATTCCTGTCCGCTTAAGCCTTCTGACTCCGTACGCACAGCAAATTCCTTACTACGCTGCAGTTTTCGCCGACACCGCGAGCCCGCGGTTGCATCCGATTCTCACCTTTAGTATTTCCTGCCCGCAGAAATCTGTCTCTTTTCGTATGGTACCTCTTTGTGTTTCCTTTCCGGTCTCATGAGGTATTTCATTCCATTTCAGCGGGTTGTTTGGGAGGTTTTCATGAAGAGAAAGCTGCTTGCATTTCTTCTCTCCTGTTTCCTTTTGATCGGTCTATTGACAGCATGCGGAAACACGGATAGGGAAGATAACGTCCTTCGAGTCTGGTACTGCGATAACGGAAGCAACGTATGGACGCAACTTTCTGTGCTGCTTCAGGAATACGACGAGAAAATTCCGGAAAAAATTGAACTTAGCTCCTTTGATTCTGAAGAAAGTCTCTCCGATGCGCTTTCCAATCACGCCGATGTTCCTTCGCTTGTATTCTGCCGCTGCAACATGCTGGTCCCACTTCTGGACCGTGGCATGCTGCCCTATACAGACAAGGTTTTTAAGCCTGGCAATTATCCGGAATGGCCGTCAAAATATGTCGAAGCCTGCAGCGTAAACGGCAGGCTGTTTGCGGTCCCGCTTTGGGCAGATACCTGTCTTCTGACCGTGAACACGGATCTTCTGAATGGAACGGGCATCCTTACGGAAAATCTCACGACCTTGGAAGGCCTCTGCCAGTCGGCAGCCCAGTACAGTTCTGATAAAAGCGGAATTTTCTTTACAACGGAGCACTTTTCTGACCTTTTCCGCATCAGCCTGCGAAGCCTGGGTTCCGGCTTTACGGCAGTACGGGATAACGATAAAAAGGATTCAAATTTCGTCCGCATTTATAATCTGATCGCTTCCGCGGCCTTTGCCGGAGGAATTACCGCAATGGATGGCACGGACTTTGACCTTCTTGCGTCCGGACAGATCGCCTGTACGCTGGTTATGGGAGACGAATTGGTACGAAAGGAGGAACAGCTCCATGGGATTTCCGCTGCGGTCCTGCCGTATCCAAGTGTAAAAGGTAGCCAGCCTATGTATACGCAGGAGCTTTACGGCGTCGCCGTCCTGGATCAGAACCTTGCCAATCAGGAGACTTGCGGAGAACTTTTGGACTGGCTCTTTCTGCAGCAGGAAACGCTGACTAAAGCCACCGGTTACACCGCAGTCTATCAGTCTTCCGAATCAGAGCGCACCGCAGGCAGTACGTCTCCGCCGCTTGACGGGAATAAGCCGGAACCATCCGAAATGGAAAAATCCGTAAAGGATGCGATCGCCTCCATGCAGGACTCCGAAATTGCGTGCTTCTTCCAATACGACGCGGACTACGCCGCAAACGCGGCAAGTTTTGAAAAATCTTTCCGCGAGGCACTGGTTTCTCTTTACTCGTGACCGTTTCCGCAAATTCCCGCAAAAATTTTTCCAAGCCTGCATTCGGTTCGTGCAAAATAATTATTGATGCTTTTCACGGAAAACGATATTAAAAAGTTCGTGCCTTGTTTCAAGGCACCGCGGTCGCAGCAAACGTTAGAGTAAAATTGTTGCGGAGTTTTTAATAAGTAAGTAAATAAATAGATGGCACCC
>OMTF01000045.1 GCA_900313925.1 uncultured Eubacteriales bacterium
GGTGCAAACCTTGGGAGTTGCTATGGGGTTCGTCGGCAACTACGCCCCTTGTGGAATTTCACCACAGACTGACGGCATGCCCGTCATACGAAGAAAAGGGTAGGTTAAAACCTGACCCTTTCCTTTGCTATTCAAGAGTGCTGCGGAAAATTTTCAATTATAGAGCTATAAATTAATAAGGGCAGAGATTATATCGGACCTTCATTTATAAGGATTTCTCTGCATTTTTGCATTTCATCAAGTGTTTCTTGGGAGATAGTAGGAAACTTTGTATCACAGTTCTGCATCGTTTTTAATAGGACTTCTGAAAACAGATATCTGGTATACCATTTTTGATCTGCCGGAATTATATACCATGGGTTTGTTTCTGTAGATGTATTTTCAAATGCTTTTTCGTATGCATTCATAATTTTGTCAAACAATTCTCTGTCGCGCAGATCGTTAGGGTTGAACTTCCATTTTTTTTCCTTTTTATCGATCCGTTCCAGGAATCTTTTGCGTTGTGTATCTTTCGAAACATGTAGAAAAATTTTTAATAACCGATAGCTATTTTCATAAAGATATTCTTCGTAGTTTTGAATTTGTTTATATCGAATATTGAAAAAATCGGATTTTCGTACATCCAATACACGATTTGCCATAGAATAGGACTTCTGAATATCATGTACCGATACGGTGACAACATCTTCATAGTAGCTTCTGTTAAAAACCGCAATTTCTCCTCTTCGCGGCAGAACTTTATTAAATCGCCACAGATAGTCATGAGACAGCTCATCAGTATTTGGTTGCTTGAAGTTCGATACCGTGACACCTTGTGGATTTAAGCCGCTAAAGACACGTTTTATTGTCGAGTCCTTACCCGCGGCGTCAATGGCTTGAAGAATTACGATGATACCTTCTTTTCCATTGGCATATAAAGCTTCCTGCAAATCATCAATTTCCTTTATATTTTCTTCAAATTTTGCAATAATTTCTTGCTTATCAACGTCATCCTCTTTGCTATTAGTAGGATAATCATTAAGATGCAAATTACCTTTCCCAGTATACATGTATTTTTCAGATTTCATTATATTATTCCCCCAGTTAGCTTTATTCATCAAGAAGTATAATCAAAATTTTTTATTATTCATTAAGTGATAATAAAAAAATAAAAATTTTTATTACAATCAAGCCGGAGCCAGAAAAAAAGAATGAAATAATTGTTAATTGTCAACAAAACAAATAACTTCCTAAATTATTATATGTCAATAAATTATCTTTTTTAACATAAACACGTATAGTAGTATTATAACAAAGTAAATTCGTAAATTTAAGTCAAAGCTTTTATAGGATACCGAGGTTTTTATGGAAAATATAACTGGAAATGTTACAGGCAATAGGAATTACCAAATTACACAAAATAGGGAATTGAGCTGGTTGAAATTTAACCAGCGGGTATTGGATGAAGCTGGTGATTCTACGGTACCATTGCTTGAAAGGTTTAAATTTATCTCAATTTTTACGAGTAACCTAGATGAATTTTTCATGGTTCGGGTGGGAAGTTTATATGATATTTCTATAATAAATCCTGACGATGTCGACAATAAAACAGGTATGAGCCCCGAAGTTATATTAAATAGTGTATTTAAGTCTGTTACTCCGTTACTTCGTTTGCGTGATAAATATTACCGTGAAGTATTGGATGCTTTGGCTAACAAAGGGTTAAAAGATATAGACTATTCTGGTTTAGATAGCAAGCATCAAAAACAGCTCCGACAATATTTCGAACAATTTGTTGAACCCAAATTATCACCGCAGGTAGTTGATTCGAGGCGTCCATTTCCCAACCTCGAAAATAAAAGTATATGCATTTATGTAGAATTAATAAATAAAAAGGGAAATCGACTTGATGGAATATTGCAAATACCATCTTCTCTTCCAAATATAGTACCTATCAAAGGCCACCCTGGCTCATATATTCGAATTGAAAATTTAATTCTGCCTTTTCTGCAGGAACTATTTCCTATATATTCCATTGAGGCGGTACGCATCTTCTCAATTACTAGAAATGCTGATATCAGCTTCTATGAAGAGAAGTTTGGAGATGAAGAAACCGATTATCGCCAATACATGAAGAAGCTTCTAAAAAAACGAAAAAGTCTTAATCCTGTAAGGCTAGAAATTCAAGGCTCAAAAAACGAAAATATTAAATCTCAATTTTCGCGACTATTAAAGATTAAACCGTCTCAAGTTTATTTCTGCGAATGCCCGTTAAATATGAAATATGCATTCAGCTTGGAGAGCTTGATCCCAAAAGAAGTAGCTGCAGAGTTGTTATATCCGCATTTTGAACCCAAACTTTACAGTTGGTATAAGGGTTCTGAAAATATGTTTCAAACCATACGTCGAAAGGACCGGCTCTTATTTTACCCTTTTGATAGTATGCGACCATTCCTCGATTTACTAAAAGCGGCTGCTGATGATGATTATGTTACTTCTATAAAAATTACTATTTATAGGCTTGCTCCGAATTCACGAATTGCATCATACTTGTGCATGGCTGCTGAAAATGGCAAGGATGTCTCTGTAATTATGGAGTTAAGAGCACGTTTTGATGAACAGAACAATATTAATTGGTCAGAACAGCTCGAGAACTCTGGATGCCATATTATTTACGGCCCTAATGGCTACAAATGCCATTCTAAAATATGCCTTATCACACGAAAAGTTCATGGTGCTACGGAATACTTTACACAAATCGGTACCGGGAATTACAATGAAAAAACTGCGCGCCAATATACAGATCTTTGCTTAATGACTGCAAATTATAGTATAGGGATTGATGCCGAAAAATTTTTTAAAGACATGTGGCTTGGAAACCTGAATGGAACATACAGCAATATTTGGGTTTCTCCCAAAAGTATGAAGAAAAATATTATTGATGGGTTGAATCGTGAGATAGCTAAGGGGAGACAGGGATATGTTGTTTTTAAAGCGAATTCACTCACTGAAAGAGATGTTATTGATCAAATCGCAGAAGCTTCGAAGGCTGGCGTAGAAATACATATGGTCTTGCGAAGCATTTGCTGCCTTCGCACAGGAATTCCAGAAGAGACGGACAATATTGAAGTAAAAAGCATTGTAGGAAGATTTTTAGAACATTCTAGAATTTATAGATTTGGCCGTGAAGACTCAACTTGCGAATTGTTTATTTCATCTGCGGATTTAATGACTAGAAATTTAACTCGTCGTGTGGAGGTAGCTTGTAGAATATTAGATGTCGACGTAAAACGTCAAATTATACAGATATTGAATACTGTTCTGGCTGACGATGTAAATGCAAGAATTCTAAAGAATGATGGAAACTACTATAAAGTTAGAGAAAATGGACACTGTTGCAGCCAAAAAAAATTCTTGGATTCCACATTCCAACCAGAAGAGAAAAAATCTATAATTTTATGGGTAAAAAAATTATTTGGGTTTGATTCCTAAATTACGAAATAATTTGTCTTTATACGCAGTCTAAGGCTGGCCGAAAATGAAATGAAAATTGAAAGATAATGCCAATAGATTAATATGGCACCATCTTTCAATTTATGTGTCTTACAAAGTTTATACAGATTTGAGGTAAAGTAACATCATAGTTTACTACTTAAAATAACGATGAAGAAGGCCTGCAAAGGCTTTTCCATGACGTGCTTCATCTCTTGCCATTTCATGGATGGAATCATGAAGAGCGTCAAGGTTCAGCTCCTTGCATTTTTTAGCAAGCGCTGTTTTGCCAGCTGTAGCACCGTTTTCAGCTTCAACACGCATCTCAAGGTTCTTTTTCGTAGAATCGGTAATTACTTCACCAAGCATTTCTGCAAATTTTGCCGCATGTTCAGCCTCTTCCAGTCCAGCCTTGTAATAATAATCGCCAATTTCCGGATAGCCTTCTCTATAAGCAACTCTAGACATTGCCAAATACATACCAACTTCACTGCATTCGCCTGTGAAGTTTGCTTCGAGACCTTCCTTTATCTCGGCAGGAACGTCCTTGCCTATACCTACGACATGTTCAGCTGCCCAAGACATTTCGTCCTCTTTAAGGGTAAATTTAGATCCTGGGCATTTGCATTGCGGGCAAAATTCCGGAGGTGTTTCTCCTTCGTAAACATAGCCGCATACCGGGCAAACCCACTTTTTCATAATAGTTACCTCCTAAAAAATTCTTTACCGTTTATTAGAATAATGACTCCATGCTTTTTCCTTACGGCTATTAAATTAGCATATATGATTGAATAAAATAGTAGTACACGCAACAGTAAATTTTTTACCCTAATAAAAAAACGAATATTCAATAAAAAATATTATCCATGCATTGCATTTTCACGATTTCCTTCTCCTTCACATCGAACATACTTTAGATTTTATTATCTTCTTTTTCAAAATAAATCTCGTTGGCCTTTATGACTTAATCCTGCATTGCAAGGAAATCCTAAGTCTATTCAAAAAAGGTAAACAGTCCGTATCTATTCATCTCCATATTTTCAATTTTCTTCATTCTACATGGAAGAATTTTATTGAGAATATTGGAGCAAAAGATTCCTCCCGCATAGGTATAGTCATAGCCCAGCAGTTGTCAAATGCCGATATCCACATAAATCAACATGCAGGGATATTCCCCATCTCCATTGAAAAAAGAGGAATTCGAATGACTAATCCATAATCTTTTGATTCTATATTATTCATGCCCGGCTTATACGTACTTCAAAGTACTTCTGGTGAAACGGACGACCATTGCAGTAATTCTAATACCAATTGTCAACGACCACGCCAAAATAATCCGGTTAGTTCCGTGTTTGGAAGAGATTGTTTTTAATAACTATCGGCTGTCTCGCAGAATCAATGACAGATATTGTGCACGCAGTATCTGTCATTGATTCTGTGCAATTAACTAGATACCCTATTTTCTTTCTAGTCACAGAGTGGTTCAGTGGCCAGCACTGTCATTTTGATGCGGATTCATCTGGTCAAGAATATCCGCCATATTAACCGCGCTCTGTTAGAGAATATGCAGAATCTCATGTATTCGGAAAATATGTCTGAGCAACAAATGTCTGAGAATTTCTTGCGTAGCAATCCTGTTGAACAACAGATATCAGCATTCAGCCAAGAAGGTAGCTGAGCTCAGAGAGCTGCAGAATGGAAGAATGGATATGGAACGTGCATACATAAAAGCATGATTAAACCCAGGGCAAATCATTCACCCTGGGTACAAAGTCACAAAAAGCTTTAGGAAAGTATGTTCGCAAAAAAATTGGCGATGCGTTTGAAGAATGTTTCAATTTTATTCACAAATCCCTTGGCATCCTCTTTGACTTCGCCAAGTTTTCTGATTGTTTCCTTGGCTTCTTCAACGCGTTGCAACAATTCAGTTGTATCCATTTTTTCTAATTGTCTGCACAAAGATATTAACTGGGTAATTTGATCTTCTGTCAAGCTGACATTATATTCATCGGCAATCTTAATTATTTGCCCGCGTAGTTCCTCATCGGACATATCCTTAGTTTCATTTAGAATTTCTTTAAGTTCGTTTACAATTGCAATCGAATCCTCAGAACCAATTGTATCGCTCAGTTCCGCTGTAACTGTAAGTTCATCTGCACCAGCGTCTTTAGCTGTACTATCAAGCTCTTTTCCTGTAAGGGTCTCATAAGCTTTATAAATGCCTGTTAGTGCCGCTGTACCAGAGACACTATAGGGAGCTGAAATAATAACATTAACATTAGATATACCGACTGTAGTTAGTGCATTTATATACATTTCTTCTGTACACCAAGAGATGTTATTAATTTTAATGTCAATACCCTCATTAGTTTCGGATAGTTGTAAATAAACACAAGAAATAGAGTTTGTGCCAATGATACTACTATCAATATAGTCCGATAATAATTCGCGTTCTTCTTCGTTGGTGACAGTTATTTCTTTTACGCTTCCGCGCGTTACCCCAAAATCCCTATAAACATTTTCGACATCACCCTCTGTGCAGTCTGCTCCGATAACGGCGCACGCATCAACGGAGGAGTTATCTGCAAATATTGGAAATGAGCAAAGAAATAAAGCGGCAGCAACGACCATTGAAACTGTTTTTATATATTTCATAAAACCTCCAAATTTTTGCCAAAAACCATTGTATAATTACATGATTATAAACTAAAGAGATCCCGATAATGTAAAAAAAGCATATTTGTAAAAAACAAAAATCTAACAGTTCAGGAGAGATAAATAAAAGCGAGTATACGAAAAATTTTTCTCAATATACCCGTATGTATATTTATTTAAATTTTTTAGGTAATAGCAAGGCACGGAAGAGCATTAGTTGTTAGAATCATAAAATATGATTTCACCTTGTTTTACTAGATCTAATTTATTTCTAGCGATATCTTCCACAGTATCCGGATCGCTACTGTGTTCAATGCCGTACTGAAGTTCTTCGTTGCTTTGTTGAATTTGAGAAATTTCAGCAGTAAGTTCCTCATTTTCATCATTAATTACTTCCATTTGCCCGTGTATACTAATTATTTGGCTAATCAGCAGGCAGGCGAATGCAACAATTAAAATATACGAAGCAATACTTATAAAATTATGTCTTGTTTTTTTCGTTTTATTCAAGTTCTTGTTTATCATAAAAATCTCCAGACAGGTAACAATAAGTCCATATAAATTATATCCTATATATCCTAAAAAACTACTTAAATAAGGAAGGACATAATACAGTAAAACAGCGTTTACATAACTTGCAACTGAAGTATACACCAGATAATACGTAAATGGAAGTAGATATTGTATTTTTTATCTTCCCTGTACACTTCAATACTGCTATTATTTGTTATCTGGTCCCAAAATTTGCTACTTTCAACAATTTTGACAAAGCAATCTCAAAACGCTCCAATAAAATTGTTTAGTATTGAAATTTTGAAAAATTATGCATAATATTCTTGACAAATGCAAGTTTAGTGTAATAATAATGAAAACAATTCATCGGAGGCGTATAAATACGAATAAGAAGGATATTAAAAAAGTTGTACTTGCATATTCAGGCGGACTAGATACATCAATAATAATTCCTTGGCTTAAAGAAAACTATAATAATTGTGAAGTCATCGCTGTTTCGGGTAATGTAGGTCAGAATGATGAGCTGGAAGGCCTTGAAGAAAAAGCAATCAAGACGGGTGCTTCTAAGCTTTATATATTAGATTTGCAAGAAGAATATGTTAATGAATATATTATCCCTACCATGAAAGCTGGTGCTAAGTATGAAGAATACCTACTAGGTACGAGCCATGCACGTCCTTGTATTGCAAAGGGTCTTGTAGAAATTGCTTATAAGGAACATGCTGATGCAATTGCACATGGTTGCACCGGCAAGGGAAACGATCAGGTTCGCTTTGAACTTGCTATAAAGCACTTTGCTCCGAATATGCCTATAATTGCTCCATGGAGAGAATGGAATATAAAATCGCGCGACGAAGAAATTGATTATGCAGAAGCACATGGCATTCCTTTGCGAATTAGCCGTGAAACAAATTACTCAAAGGATAAAAACCTATGGCATCTAAGCCATGAAGGATTGGATTTGGAGGATGCTGGTAACGAGCCTCAATACGAAAAGAACGGCTTTCTTGAGATGGGAGTTTCTCCAATAGATGCTCCTGATAAACCTGAATATATTGAGCTTGAATTTAACCAAGGAGTTCCATGCAAACTGAACGGTGAAATTCTGAGCCCTAAAGAAATAATTCTTAAGCTGAATGAATTTGGCGGAAAAAACGGTATCGGTTTGTTAGACATTGTGGAAAATAGGCTTGTAGGAATGAAATGTCGAGGAGTTTATGAAACGCCAGGAGGAACAATTTTATACAAAGCACACGAATATTTAGAATCGGTATGCCTTGATAAAATGACATTGCACAAAAAGCAAGAACTTTCGATAACATTTGGCGAATTGGTTTATAATGGGATGTGGTTTACACCGTTGCGGGAAGCCCTTTCTGCATTCGTAGATAAAACACAGGAAACTGTAACGGGAAAAGTCCGAATGAAATTATACAAAGGGAACATAATTAAAGCGGGGGTATGGAGCCCGTACTCCCTATATTCGGAAGAATTGGCAACATTCGGAGAATCAGATTATAATCAGAAAGACGCGGAGGGTTTTATTAATTTGTATGGTCTCCCAATTAAAATTGAATCTGTAGTAAAAGAAAAAAACAACGGTAAGTGCGGATACAGCCTTTTTCATGAGAAATAATAAGTTATAACATATTGTCATCCTGCATAGGATTTATTCTTTGCAGGATGCGATTATATCTTAGGTTCATCCTTAAACGTATTATGAGGTGCTTATGAATAAATTATGGGCAGGAAGGGCTTCTGGTAAAGTAGATGAAATTGCAGAGGATTTTAACTCTTCCATAAATATTGACAAGCGTATGTACCGCGAAGATATTAAAGGATCTATTGCACATGCAGAGATGCTGGCAAGGCAAAAGATTATCTCGCGCGAATCGGCAGATAATATCATTTCAGGTTTAAAAAGTATACTGCAAGATATTGATTCGGGAACGCTTGAAATAAATAGTTCCTCTGAAGACATTCATACTTTTGTTGAACAAATTCTTACAGAGCGCATTGGGGAGGATGGGAAAAAGCTTCATACGGCACGAAGTCGAAATGACCAGGTTGCCCTTGATCTCCGTATGTATTTACGGGAACAAATAATATGCATAGATAGCAGCTTAAAGCATTTAATTAACTGCCTCAATGATTGCTCACGTAATACGATTGATGATATCATGCCAGGGTATACGCATCTTCAAAGAGCTCAACCTGTTACCTTGGGGCATCATTTAGCTGCCTATTCGATGATGTTCCTTAGAGATAGAGAGCGCCTAAAACATGTATATAATACAACAAACATCTCCCCGATAGGTTGCTGTGCGCTTGCTGGAACTACATATACCATAGATCGTGATTTTGAATCCAGTATCTTGGGCTTTTATGATATATCACGCAATAGTATGGACGGTGTTTCTGACAGAGATTTTTGCATTGAATATCTTAGCAGTTTATCCATTATCATGATGCATCTTTCAAGAATATGCGAAGAACTTATTTTATGGAGTAGCTGGGAATTTGGATACATTGAATTTTCTAATTCCTATACAACAGGTTCATCAATAATGCCACAAAAGAAAAATCCTGATATTGCGGAGCTTATACGCGGAAAAACAGGGCGAGTTTATGGCGCTCTAATAGCCATGCTTACAATTCAGAAATCTCTTCCATTGACATACAACAAAGATATGCAAGAAGATAAAGCGTGTATTTTTGATGCAACTGACACTGTTATAAACTCCCTTCGCGTTATAGCACCAATGATAAGCACAATGACCGTAAAAAAAGAAAGAATGCTTTTGGCTGCAAAAGAAGGCTTTATAAATGCAACCGATCTTGCTGATTACTTAGTAAAAAAAGGTGTTCCATTCAGAAATGCCTATAAAATATCAGGGGAAATTGTTTCCGAGTGTATTGAAAAGCATTTGACACTTGAAGAATTTTCCTTGAGCTCTTATAAAAAGCACTCAGAACTATTTGATTCAGATTTATATGATGCCATAGATCTTAAAAATTGTGTTAATCGAAGAAACTCTGTAGGAGGTACTTCACATCAGGCTATAGTTGACGAATTGAAATATATTGAAAAAATAAATAAAGAAGAAATGGGCTGCTGCGATGACTAAAGTTTTTATTGATGGAAGTGCGGGAACAACCGGTTTGAGAATTCATGACAGGCTGAAAAATCGTGAGGATATTAATTTACTGACTATCGATTACGAAAAACGGCATAACATTGACTTGCGAAGGGAAGCTCTCAACGAAGCAGATATTGTCTTTTTATGCTTACCCGATGATGCTGCAATAGAATCTGTTTCTCTAATAGATGGGCAAAATGATGTTGTTATCATTGATACCTCAACGGCTCATCGAGTATCGCCTGGTTGGGTTTATGGATTCCCTGAATTTCCCGGCCAAAGAGATTTAATTCATTCTGCTAAGAGGATTGCAAATCCAGGTTGCCATGCAAGTGGATTCATTTGCCTTATTTACCCCTTAATAAAAGCAGATATCTTACCAAGTACTTCCTTGCTGACTTGTTACAGCTTAACAGGGTATTCCGGTGGCGGGAAAAAAATGATCAGCGAATATGAATCTGCGAATGAGACGGGCACATTAAACGCACCAAGAATATACGGTCTGAACCAGAATCATAAGCACCTTAAAGAAATGACAAGAATCCCCGGATTAACTCACGCTCCTATTTTCAGCCCTATTGTAGCTAATTATTTTAGCGGCATGACAACTGTAGTTTCTCTATTTAAAGAGGAAATCAGCGGAACAATTGAGCAAATTAAAGATATATACAGAACTTTATATCACGGGCCTATTGTGCACTACGAAGAAAAAGACGATGAAAAAGGAATGTTTTCCTCCAGTAGATTCACAGATCGAGATGACATGGAAGTACTTGTTTATGGCAATGATGAGCGTATTACATTAATTTCAAGATTTGACAATTTGGGTAAAGGCGCTTCTGGGGCAGCAATCCAAAATATGAATATTGTTATGGGAATTGATGAAACAACTGGCTTGCGTATTGGAGGTCATAGTGCGCAATGAATTATATTGAAGGCGGCGTATGCGCTCCTAAGGGTTTCACCGCTGCAGGTATGCATGTAGGAATCAGAGCAAACAAGGAAAAAAATGATTTAATGGTCATTTTCTCTATGCATCCTTGCAGTAGTGCCGGTATTTTTACTAAAAATATCGTATGTTCTGGACCTGTTAAATTAAATCGAAAAAATATTATAGCTGGAAATGCATGCGCATTTATTGCAAATTCTGGCATAGCAAACGCCTGCTGCCCTAATTGCAATGAGAACGCTCTCAGAATGCAGCATGCTGCTGCCCAAGCATTAAAAATCGAAAATGAACAAGTCCTTGTCGCCTCGACAGGAATTATAGGTGTTCGTTTGCCTGTAGAGAAAATCGAAAATAATATTTCCGAACTTGTTTCGCGATTAGAAAACTCTGCAGAAGGCTCGAATGAAGCAGCTCTTGCAATTATGACTACCGATACTAGAAAAAAAGAGTTTGCTATTTCCGGAGAAATCTCTGGAAAAACTGTAACAATTGGGGGAATTGCCAAAGGAAGTGGCATGATTCACCCAAATATGGGAACTATGCTTTGCTTTTTAACAACGGATTGCTTAATTTCTGCGTCAATGCTTGATAAAGCACTAAGAAATGTCTGTGATGTAACATTCAACAGAATAAGCGTTGATGGCGATACATCCACAAATGATTCAATGATGATATTAGCAAATGGATTAGCATGTAATAATTTTATAACAGAAGAGAATGACGATTTTATTCTTTTTGAGAGCATGCTCCGTGATTTATGCACTCGCATTGCCAGAGCAATGGCTGCCGATGGTGAGGGTGCAAAGCATTTGATTACATGCACAGTTTTAAATTCCTCATCCGAGCAAAAAGCTTCACATATTGCTAAAAGTATAATCAGTTCGAATCTAACTAAAACAGCCATTTTTGGGTGTGATGCAAACTGGGGACGTGTCCTATGCGCCATGGGCTATTCAGGTGAAAAATTCAATCCAGATGCCGTTGATATATATTTTCGTTCGGATATTGGTACAATTAAGGTATGTGAAAACGGAATAGGCGTAAATTTTGATGAAACACTCGCTAAGGAAATTCTACTTCGTCCAGAGATAGAAATATTAGCGAATATTAACGAAGGAAAATATTCGGCTACATGCTGGGGCTGTGATATGACCTACGATTATATTAGTATTAACGGAGATTATAGAACATGAACTCATCTTTTAAAAACAGCAATATTGCTGATATTCTCATACAAACTCTTCCTTATATTCAGGAATACAGCGGGTGTAACATTGTTGTTAAATACGGTGGAAATGCTATGACTTCAGATATTCTTGAAAGCGAAGTAATGGAAGATATTACTTTGCTGCAGTCTATTGGGATCAGAGTTGTTCTTGTGCATGGTGGTGGCCCGGAAATAACTTGTATGATGTCAAAGTTAGGTAAAAAAGCGAAATTTATTAATGGGCTTAGGGTTACTGATAAAGAAACTATCGAAATTGCAGAGATGGTCCTTGCCGGAAAAGTTAATAAGAAACTTGTTAATCTTCTTCAGAAATATAATGGCAAGGCAGTTGGAATATCAGGCGTAGATGGAAAACTCTGCGAAGTGCAGCAAAAATCAAAACAACTTGGATATGTTGGCGATATTATTGCTGTTCATCCAAACATACTCTTGGATCTGCTGAATGCCGGTTATATTCCTGTTATTGCAAGCATTGGATGTGATTCTAACGGATTAACTTATAATATAAATGGTGATGCTGCAGCTGCAGAAATTGCGGTTGCGATTCATAGTAAAAAACTTATTATGATGACAGATATTTCGGGGGTTCTTCTTGATGTAAATGATCCAACAACATTAGTTCATGAATTAACTGTTCAGGAAGCAGAAAAATTAAAAGAAAAAGGGAGCATCAATGAAGGTATGCTGCCAAAAATAGACAGTTGCATTAGAGCAATACAAGGTGGTGTGCCACGCGTTTCGATTCTTGACGGGAGAGTCGCGCATTCTATACTTATTGAATTACTTACAGATGAGGGTTCAGGAACAATGATTTATGGAGGTTAATATGAGCTCTTTATTTGAAAAGGATGCCAGATATATTTCAAATACTTATGCCCGATTTCCTGTTGAAATTGTTAGGGGCGAAGGTTCTCTCGCATATGATAGTCGTGATAAACGATATATTGATATGGGAGCCGGTATAGGTGTTAACATTTTTGGATATGCGGATAAAGAATGGCAAAACGCTGTAATTAACCAGTTGAGAAAAGTTCAACATACCTCAAATTTATTTTATACTTGTCCCGATGCTGAGCTTGCAGAAATGCTTTGCATTAGAACCGGTTTAAAAAAAGTATTTTTCTGTAATTCCGGTGCTGAAGCCAATGAATGCGCGATAAAAGCGGCAAGAAAGTATGGGCAAAATAAGCGTGGAAATGACTGTTTTAATATTATAACTCTATATAATAGTTTCCATGGCCGCACACTTACTACTCTAGCGGCTACCGGGCAAGATCATTACCACGAATTGTTTCAGCCGTTAACGCCCGGCTTTCTATATTCTCATCCTAATAATTTCAATGAGATGAAGAGCTTGATGGAAAACGATAACGTCGCTGCCGTTATGTTGGAATGCGTTCAAGGTGAAGGCGGAGTATTCCCTTTGGAAAAAGAATTCCTGCAAAGAGTTGCTGATTATGCTAAGCAAAGAGATATTCTCGTTATCATTGATGAAGTTCAAAGTGGGAATGGACGTTCTGGAGCATTATATTCTTATATGAATTATGGCATACAGCCAGATCTTGTTACCACCGCCAAAGGTCTTGGAGGAGGTCTCCCTATTGGCGCTTGCTTATTTGGAGATAAAGTTGAGACAATTTTCCAAAAAGGCGACAACGGATCTACTTTTGGCGGGAACCCTGTATGCTGTGCGGGAGCAGTTAATATTCTTTCGCGTATTACCGAAGAGTTGCTTGTCGAAGTTCAAGAAAAGTCAGACTTTATCTTTAATAGCTTATCCAATGTAAAAGGAATTACTTCTATTTCCGGAATGGGTCTGATGGTTGGATTTGAAACGAGCAAACCTGCGATCGAGGTTGTTAATAAATGTATATCCGATGGTGTCCTTTGCTTGACTGCGGAACATAACCGTATTAGGCTTTTACCTGCTTTAAATATCCCTATGGATTTGTTATCAAATGCTATTGAAATCATAAAATATAACTGCTTGTAAAAACCTGAATATATTCTGTTTCTAGTTATAAGCTTATGGAACAAGGGTTAGTAGGAGATCTGAAATGAGCTTAAAAGGCAGAGACTTACTTACACTTTTGGACTTTAGTTCTGAAGAAATTCAAACAATTTTGGATTGCGCTGCGGAACTAAAGTACCGTAAAAAAGCAGGCTATTCACATAAAATTCTAGAAGGAAAAAACATCGCAATTATTTTTGAAAAAAGCAGTACGCGAACAAGATGTGCCTTTGAAGTTGCCGCAAGGGACCTTGGAATTGGTACGACGTACCTTTCATCAGGATCGCAAATCGGTATTAAAGAATCACTGCCTGATACTGCACGTGTTCTGTCTAGAATGTTTGATGCCATTGAATACCGCGGCTACGAACAGGCACGGGTAGCAAGCATAGCCAAATATGCAAGCGTACCGGTCTTTAATGGTCTTACAAATGAGTTCCATCCTACACAAGTTCTTGCAGATTTTTTGACCATAATCGAATATTTTCACCGCCTCCAAGGAATTAACCTTGTTTATTATGGCGATGCACGCTACAATATGGGAAACTCTCTAATGATTGGTTGTGCGAAAATGGGAATGAATTATACCGCTTGTGCTCCCAAAGCATATTTTCCAAACAGTAACTTAACTAAAACCTGCAGAGATATAGCCTTGAAAACCGGTGCAACCATTTCATTTGAAACAGATCCTTATAATGCTGCTTCAGGCGCGGATGTTATATATACAGATATTTGGGCTTCTATGGGAGAACCTGAAGAGGTATGGAATACGAGAGTAAGTGATCTTTTGCCTTATCAAGTTAATCAGAAAATTATAGATGCTGCAGGGAGTCATTGTAAATTTATGCATTGTTTGCCTTCATATCACAACAAAGAAACACAAATTGGGAATAAGGTATGCTCTCGGTTTGGTTTACAAGCGTTGGAAGTTACGGATGACGTTTTTGAGGGGGCGCAATCTATTGTATTCGATGAAGCCGAAAACCGTATGCATACGATAAAAGCTGTAATGGCTTTAATGATGTGAAAAAAATGAAAAAGAAAGCATATTTAGTTCTTGAAGATGGCACCGTATTTGAAGGATATCGATTCGGAGCAGAAAAAGTTTCAATCGGGGAACTTGTTTTTACTACTGGTATGTGTGGGTACTGTGAAACGCTAACAGATCCAAGCTATTTTGGTCAGATCGTTTTGCAAACGTTTCCGCTGATTGGAAACTATGGCATTATTCCTGAAGATTTTGAAGGAAAACCTTGTGTAAAGGGTTATGTCGTAAGAGAGTACTGTGAGCATCCATCCAATTTCAGGGCAAAAATGGATTTAAATTCCTACCTAAAGGATTCAGGTATTCCTGGCATTTGTGGAGTAGACACAAGGCAGATAACCAGGATCATTCGCGAACACGGAGTGATGAATGCAATTATCTGTGACGTTAAGCCAAATGATCTTACTGAAGTTCAGCAATATAAAATTGAAAATGCCGTCGCTTCTACTTCGTGTCAGGAAACATATACTTTAAATCCCGATCATGTGGACTATAATGTTGTATTGGTTGACTACGGTGCTAAAAGAAACATCAGTAGGGAACTCCTTGTACGCAATTGCCGCGTTACAGTAGTGCCCTCTTCTTCATCTGCAAATGAAATTACCGCTTTATCCCCTGATGGTATCATGTTATCAAATGGACCGGGAGATCCGCAAGATAACAAATATTGCATTGAACAATTAAAACTGCTCATTGGGCGGATTCCCATTTTTGGAATTTGTCTAGGACATCAGTTGCTTGCACTTGCCGCAGGGGGCAAGACCTATAAACTTAAGTACGGCCATCGTGGTGCAAACCAACCTGTGCGTGATTTATTGGGAACACGTACATTCATAACTTCTCAAAACCACGGTTACGCTGTTGAAAGCAAAAGCATTCATAATGTTGCCACTGAAATCTTTCAGAACGCAAATGATCATACTTGCGAAGGTCTGGAATACCCGCAAATGAATTGCTTTTCCGTTCAATTTCACCCAGAAGCTTGCAGTGGCCCCAAAGACACTGAATTCCTATTCAACCGCTTCATTAAAATGATGGAGGCCTCTAAGAATGCCAAGAGATAATAGTATACGTAAAGTAATGGTTATTGGATCCGGCCCCATTGTAATAGGTCAGGCAGCTGAGTTTGATTATGCTGGTGCGCAGGCATGCGGGGTTTTAAAGTCTGAGGGGGTAAACGTAGTTCTTGTAAACTCAAATCCGGCCACAATAATGACCGATAAGCACTTAGCAGATGAAATATATTTAGAGCCGCTCAATGCGGAAACTGTAAAGCGTATAATTGAGAAAGAAAAACCTGACAGTCTACTTGCAGGTCTTGGCGGTCAGACTGCATTGAATATAGCGATGGAGCTTTCAAAAAACGATTGGCTTCAAAATCATGGGGTACGTTTATTAGGCTCCAACATGGATGCAATAGGCAAAGCCGAAGATCGGAAACTATTTCACGATACAATGGAAAAAATAGGCCAGCCTGTCGTACCTTCCGGAATTGCAACTGATTTGGATTCAGCATTATTAGTTGCAAAAAAAATAGGCTATCCAATTATCGTTCGTCCCGCATTTACGCTTGGCGGCACTGGCGGCGGGATTGCTAATGATGAAGAAGAAATGACTGTTATTGCCAATTCTGGTTTGGAACAATCACCAATTCATCAAATTCTTGTAGAACGCAGTATCGCTGGATGGAAGGAAATTGAATTTGAAACCATGCGCGATTCTATTGGTAATGTCATTGCAGTCTGTTCTATGGAAAATTTAGATCCAGTAGGCATTCATACTGGAGATAGTATTGTAGTTGCACCAACAGTTACTCTCTCAGATAAAGAATTTCAAATGCTTCGCTCTGCTGCCTTAAACATTATTACGGAAATTGGTATTGTAGGAGGCTGCAATTGTCAATTTGCATTAAACCCAAACAGTTTCGAATATGCAGTCATAGAAGTCAATCCGCGTGTTTCGCGCTCTTCGGCTTTAGCATCCAAGGCAACAGGCTATCCTATAGCTAAAATTACTACAAAAATAGCACTTGGGTATACACTTGATGAAATCAAGAATGACATTACAGGAAAAACTTGTGCTTGTTTTGAACCCACTTTAGATTATATCGTAGTTAAATTCCCCAAATGGCCATTTGATAAATTTGCTGGCTCCAGTCGTAGATTAGGAACTCAAATGAAAGCAACTGGAGAGGTTATGGCAATTGCCCCAACCTTTGAAGCAGCATTGATGAAAGCCGTGAGAGGAGCTGAAATATCCTATGATACTTTGAATGCACCTCCTCTCAACAGCAAATCTATTCTCGAAAGACTTGCTGAACAAAATGATCATCGAATTTTCACCGTATTTGAGGCGATCAAATCCAATGTTTCTATTGAAAAAATTCACGAGATTACAGCCATCGATTTCTGGTTTTTGTATAAAATTAAAAATCTGGCTGATTATGAAGTAAAGATTTCCACTGAACCCTTTACGGACGAACTATATTTTATCGGAAAGAAACTCGGCTATACAGATACAGCTATTAAGCGAATATCAGGTGTTGGCTCTCTTCCTTCCTTTGATTATTGCTATAAAATGGTCGATACCTGCGGCGCAGAATTTGCCGCCGAAACTCCTTATTTTTATTCTGCATACGATGAATTCTGTGAATCGCGGACTTTTAAGAAAAGCGGTCGCCCGGTAATATTAGTATTAGGCTCTGGACCAATCCGGATAGGGCAGGGGATTGAATTTGATTATTCCTCGGTACATTGTGTTTGGACTCTTCGCTCACTTGGATATGACGTTGTAATCGTAAATAATAACCCTGAAACAGTTTCTACCGATTATGATACTGCGGATCGACTTTATTTCGAACCTCTTACTCCCGAAGATGTAATAAATATTATCAAAGTAGAAAAGCCAATTGGTGTTGTTGTCGCCTTCGGCGGGCAAACTGCTATCAAATTGACTAAATTCCTCGATGAGAACCATATCAGAATTTTAGGTACTTCCGCAGAAAGCATTGATATCGCTGAAGATCGCAGTCGTTTTGACAAACTTCTTGAAAAATTTGGAATTAAACGACCAAAAGGCATGGCGGTATTAACAATGGACGAAGCCATTAATGCCGCAGAAAATCTTGGCTATCCTGTTTTATTGCGTCCCTCCTATGTCATTGGTGGACAGAATATGGTGATTGCCCACAATGAGTACGATACACGCAAATACATGACCACTATTTTATCTGGCGATATTGATAATCCCGTTTTGATTGATAAATACATGCCTGGAACTGAACTTGAAGTGGATGTAATTTCTGATGGTAAAGATGTTTTGATTCCCGGTATTATGGAACACATCGAACGTGCCGGAATCCATTCCGGAGATTCTATTGCTGTTTATCCGCCTTACAATCTTATGGATAAACAACTGGAGCGTATCTGCGATGTGTCCACAAAATTGGCTTTAGCAATGAAAACAAAGGGGCTTGTAAATATTCAATACTTAATTTATAAGGGCGAATTATATGTCATTGAAGTAAATCCGCGCGCTTCAAGAACCGTCCCTTATATAAGTAAGGTCACCGGAGTACCGATGGTGGATTTGGCTTCACAAGTAATGCTTGGTGCAAGATTGACCGAATTGAATTATGGTACTGGTCTATATCGTACACCGCCCTATACGGCAGTTAAGGTACCTGTCTTTTCATTTGAAAAACTTTCCGATGCAAATGCAATTTTAGGACCGGAAATGAAATCTACAGGAGAAGTCCTTGGGCTTGGAAGAACAATGGCAGAGGCTTTATTTAAAGGCTTGACGGCTGCTGGATTTGCTGTACCACATGCAATAAAAAACGGTGAAAAAGGTGTATTAATAAGTGTAGAAGAAAACGATTCTCAAGATATCCTTATGCTTGCTAGACGCTTTGATGAGCTTGGTATGAATTTATTTGCCACGCCAAGTACAGCTATTGCGATTTCGAGATTGGGAATCCCCGTTACTTTCGTTGCTGGGAAAGAAATTATTAACTTGATGGAATCAAAGAAGTTAGATTATATAGTTTATACTGGGGCAGTAAAAGATGATACTTTTGGAGATTTTATTTCGATCCACCGCCGTGCAATGCAACTTGGCATTCCTGTTGTAACGAGTGTTGATACGGCCAATGCATTATCTAATATGATTGCAAGCCATTATTCAGAGCATAATACAGAATTAGTTGATATAAATCACATGCGTACTTGGCATACCAGGACAAACTTTGTTAAAATGCAGGACTGTGGCAATGATTTCATTTTTATTGAAAATTTTGAAAGTGACATTGAAAGCCCAGAATCCTTATGTGTATCTCTCTGTGACAGGCATACCGGTATCGGTGCTGACGGAATCGTCTTAATTGAGCGTTCAGACATTGCCGATGCAAAAATGAGATCCTTCAATAAGGATGGTAGTGAAGTAAAGATGGCTGGAAATAATATCCGATGCGTTGGAAAATACCTTTATGATAAAGGTTATATAAGAAGTGAAACCATGCTTATTGAGACCGCAAATGGGGTACGAAAGCTGAAATTATTTCTCCGTGATGGAAAAGTAAGTTCTGTTTCGGTGGATATGGGGAAAGTTGAATACAAGACGAAGAAAGTACCTGTAATTACGGACGAAACAGAATTAATTAATAAGCCGATATATATTGATGATCATAAGTATGATGTTACATGCCTTTCAATCGGCAACGCACACTGCGTAATTTTTCTTAATTCTATAGATGCATTAAATTTGGAAAATATTGGACCTAAGTTTGAGTATTCGGATATTTTTCCAGATAGAACAAACGTTGAGTTTGTACGTGTTGTAAATTCTGAAACATTGAGCGTTCGTGTTTGGGAACGAGGAAATGGTGAAACACAGGCATGTGGTACAGGAGCTTGTGCTGCCGTAGCTGCTGCCGTCGAGAATGGATACTGTGTCAATAATACTGATGTTGCTGTACAACTCAAGGGCGGGGAAGTATTTGTAAATTATAATAATGGTAGAGTGACTATGTCAGGAGGGGCTTCGTATGTTTTTGAAGGAACATTTGAATACTAGACACTCCACTCTTAACTGATATAAATGTTTTTCCTATTTCAAGCATAAACCTTATTATCAAGCGTTTTCATGCGATTTCAGCTGTAAATTAATCTTGACAATGAAAAAATTCTTTGCTATAGTGACATAGCTGTGGCCGAGTAGTTCAGCTGGTTAGAACGCTAGCCTGTCACGCTAGAGGTCGAGAGTTCAAGTCTCTTCTCGGTCGCCATCCCCGCGGGCCATTATGTTCGCGGGGGTTCTACTTGCTGCTGTAGCTCAGTAGGTAGAGCGCATCCTTGGTAAGGATGAGGTCGGCAGTTCGAATCTGCCCAGCAGCTCCATGACCGCTGATTGACAGCGGTCATTTTATTTCTCACCTTAATGTTGCTCCTTTGGCAAAAGTATATTGACTCCAATTTATAAATCAAGTAATATTCACATTACTTGTATAGCAACGTTACATTAATAATTTAGCATCATAGAAAACGAAAAGAGTATGAATTAATGGATATTTATATTCTCATCGAAAAGATGGCCACATTAGTTATTTTTATGATCGTTGGCTATATCATCGCTAAAATTGGCATTACGGATTCTCTTTCAAATAAGTACTATAGCAATCTTGTCATTAATGTGCTTTTAGTTGCAACCATTCTAAACTCAGTAATTAATGTTACTCCCTCATTGCCTGCAAAAGAAATCCTTAAATTTCTTGGCTTCTTGTTTGTAATGTTTATAATACTAATGCTATTAGGCATTTTATCATCTCATTTGCCTGGAATTAAATCTAAGGATAAGGCTTCTGCTACTCTTGTTGTGACATTTGTAAATAATGCATTTGTAGGTTTCCCTGTTGTTGAATCTGTTTTTGGGACTGAAGCCGTTTTTTACGCATCGCTTTCGAATATACCTTTTAATATATTCCTCTATACATTTGGCGTTTCAAGGCTTGTATCAAATGGGAAAAGAATTGGAAAAATAAGAGTAAAGGATATTATCAATGCGCCCTTAGTAACCACATTAATAGCAATAATAATATTTCTATTGCATGTTAAAATTCCTGAATTTTTGCAGGCTACAATTCATGATTTTTCTGCCGCAACAGTTCCAATGTCCATGATAATAATTGGAACTTCGCTCGCAGACATTCCAATAAAGCATGCTTTTGGCGACTGGCGTGCCTATGTATTGAGTTTCATCCGACTTATTATTGCCCCAATAATATGTTGGCTACTCTTAAAAAATTTTATTTCTAATAGTATGCTACTTGGTATACTTGTTGCATTGGCTGCTTGTCCAACTGCGATGATTATTACCGTGCTTTGTGTTCAGTACGAAAAGGATGAGTCACTCGCATCAAAAACAATCTTTCTGAGTACATTATTTTCATCCATTACTATTCCGTTTGTTTTTCGCTTTTTATTACATATATAAATATTAAAAAGATAATACACATGGAGCAAAACACTATGAATAATGGGTATTTTTTCGATAATAATACAATAAGATCTTATATTGAGGAAAATAAAAATGATATATTGGATGATATAGCGGCCTTTGTTAGTATCCCTAGTGTATCTGAAAGAGGTTCAGGAAATACACCATTTGGAGAATCATGTAAAGAAGCATTAGATCTTGCGCTTTCACGTTCACGTTCTATGGGCTTAGATGCGGAGAATATTGATAATCGTGTTGCATGCATTTCTATACCAGGAAATTCTTCTAATAAATACATTGCAACCGTAACACATCTTGATGTTGTGCCAGCCGGAGATGGTTGGAAAGAAAGCCCCTTTATTATGCGTACAATTGGAGATTATATTATTGGGCGTGGCGTAATAGATGATAAGGGCCCTTCAGTTTTATGTCTCTATGCCCTTAAATTCTTTCTAAAATATAACATAAAACTGAATTATAGCATTAAATCAATTTTTGGCTTCAGTGAAGAAACGGGTATGGACGATATTGTGTGGTATTTATCGCATAGGAAAGCTCCAGATTTCGCATTCTCTCCTGACGCCGATTTTCCTGTCTGTAATGGGGAGAAGGGTATATATCATGCGGAACTTATCTCAAAATATCCTTTGCATGATATTTTAGAATTATCTGGGGGAGATGTAATAAACGCTGTTCCAGGCGATGCGTACGCGATTTTACGCTCTGATGTATCAAAAAGGCTAGCCACATGCAAAATACCTCAATATATTTCAGTTATTAAGACAGGAGTGGGAAGAGTTAAAATTATCTCTAAAGGTATATCTGCCCATGCTTCAACTCCAGAGAAGGGACTAAATGCTGTATTCCTACTAATTCATTTTTTATTGAGAAACAATATTATTGATAATGAAGCAGATCGGAAAATATTATCCTGTATAGAGGAAATTACAGCAGCAACGGATGGAACAGCACAAAATATATCATGTACCGATGAAAATTTTGGGAGTCTCACTCTTTTAGGCAGTAAGATACAGCTTAAAGATAACTCTTTACGGGAATCCATTGACTGCCGGTATCCTACTGGCATAACTGGAGATAGTATTACAGAAGCTCTTCAAAATCATTATGGACATTACTTTCGTTTGTGCAATATTGAAAATGCAGCACCATTTTATATCTCACCAGACTCTCCAGCAATTATAGCGTGCCTATCTGCATACAACGATGTTCAAAAAAAGAATTCGCGTCCAATAACAATATCGGGTGGTACCTACGCTAGAAATTTTCCATATGCTGTTGCATTTGGCCCTATGTTCCCAGAAGAAAATAAACCAACTTACATTGGGGATATGCATGGTCCTGAAGAAGGTGCTTCCATTTCACATCTTCTAAAAGCATTAGAAATATATATAAAAACGTTGCTTAATTTGCAAAGTCTTGAAAAATTATAATTTTCTAAATGCGAACTAGATATAATGCATGAATTTAGGTCATTTTTATTTTGTATGCAATGATGAATATATAGTTGACATATAATTACATCATAAAATGCGGTCTGAAACATTGGCTAGGTTGTGTTAGCAGTATTATCCATAGTGCGATCAAAATATTTTTTTGCTCTTAATGGGCTTTGGCAAAAAAATTCTGCCTTTATTCTCATTCAATTGCAATGTATGTATTGTAATCTTTTACGCAACACTGTCCGTTAATCTGGACAGTATTGACAAAATACTTTAAGTTTGCTACTATAGCTAAGCTAAAGTTCTGCTGGTGTAGCTCAGTCGGTAGAGCAGCTGATTTGTAATCAGCAGGTCGGGGGTTCGAGTCCGTCCACCAGCTCCAGATATATGTGGGGGAATTCCCGAGTGGCCAAAGGGGACAGACTGTAAATCTGCTGCATGATTGCTTCGGTGGTTCGAATCCACCTTCCCCCACCAAAGGAGTCAGGTAAAGTTTTGGCCTGTCTCTCTTTTTTATATAAGATATGATTTTGTTTGCAATATTTCTTAAATGCCCCCTGTTCACGCGTGCTGATTTGATACGTATGCTCTTTTAGACGGAGTTATCTAATATTATGAAAAAAAGAAATGACTATAAAATACTGATACTTCTTTTTGTTATAGCTCTTGCTTCTATAATTATTGTACTATTTCATCGCGCAAATATTGAGAAGAATCCATCTCCAACTACAGCCGTTGTCAATGACGGAAGCAACTTAACAACCATTACAGTTGATCCTAATATTGAAGTGAGTAGGCTCACCCCTGAAGATTTCATTATGGATGATAATGGCAACCCAAAATACATTGGATCCGACTATATAGCACATAATGGAATCGATGTTGCAGATTATCAAGGTGACATTGATTGGCAAGCTGTAAAAGACAGTGGCATTGAATATGCTATCATTCGTTGTGGCTATAGAGGATACACAGAAAGCGGTCTTTATGAAGACGGACATTTCTTAGCAAATATAAAAGGGGCTACGGATGCAGGGCTGCAATTAGGGGTATATTTCTTCTCACAGGCTATTGACCAGCAAGAAGCGATTGAAGAAGCAAATTTTGTTTTAGAAAGAATTCGCGATTATAACATAAAGCTTGTCGTATACGATTGGGAAAAAATTGATTATGATACAGCAAGAACCGACAATATGGAAATTGAGGCTATATCAAGCTGTGCAAATGCCTTCTGTCGTACTGTAGAAAATGCTGGGTATACTGCATGCGTTTATTTCAATGTCAATACTGGTTACAATCTTTATAACTTAGGTGAACTTGCTGATTATGAATTTTGGCTAAGCGATCCGAGCGCTTTTCCGGAATTTTACTACCATGTTTTTATGTGGCAATATTCTTTTGAAGGAAGTATTGATGGTATCGAAGGTTCTGTAGATTTGGATATGATTTTCACAAAAAAATAATAATGCAGTATAGTTAAACTATGAAGAGCTGTGGAATATTTCTTTGAAAGCAAAGATTAAATATTATATATTTTATTCTATTGCTCAGTCTTCTGATTCGGAGGTTGAAACAGTGTCTTCAAAGTTTGCATTATTATCAGAAGCTGAATTTGAAAAGCCCTGTAAGTTATCAAATTGATTCTTTACCGCAGAAATTTCTTCATTTAATTCAGCAACCTTTTGAAATAGCACTTCATATATACTTTCAGGCAAATTATAGTGCTCTCTGTAATATATCTTTCCTATTTCAGTATATACTTTCTGCAACTGCTCGTATAAATTGTTATATTTCATTGATAGCTTTGCATAATTTCCTAAGGATTTTACCTTGTTTGTACCTTTGTCATAAATATCTTTCAAACCGCTTTTTTCAGTAAATGTTTCTGTCGTTTTACCAAGATTTCTGAATGCGGCGATAATCTTATCGTTATATTCCATTTGTTAACCATACCTTTCTGAGATGTTTCAGAAGCCAGGGAAGGCTTTTATATTTACGCTGCGCAACAAATATGTAATAATATTTTTATATAACTGGTTTAATACTTATAATGCATTTTGCAAAGCAAACGCGAGTAAACATTTCACTGAAAATTCGCATTTCATGTGTAGTCCTTTACATACGCTAAGCGGGAGGGTAATATACATAATAAACCTAAAGATATTGCCGTGGCCAGGCTTTCTTTGTTAAATTGTTTAACGTAGGATGAAGACACCTGCAAGATGTAATACCTTAATGCGAATAATGTTCATTTGTCTTATCAATATCATTCAATTACAAAAATTGTTTTTTTACAGATTATAAAGCCTCAACGACATTGACTATTATCTCATATTAAACAGAGCATTTAGGGAAATCCTGAAATAAGCCTATAAATTACAAGTGCCGATTAATTGCAAAGGTTATTCATTATTCGTTACCGGCTGAGGCTTATTGATTTGGTTAACGAAAAGTTTCTCCGCTGGATGCTTCTTTTTTGATTCAATGATCAATGTGACCGCCATAGAAATAAATGAAAGTATACCAACCATCTGAGAAACTCTTATTGCACCTGGAATGAGCCACAGACTGTCCGTCCTTAGGCCTTCAATCAATGATCGTCCTAATCCATACCACATAATATAGATCATAAACATTTGCCCATCATATTTACGGTGACCCTTTTTACCCCAAATATTAATAAGAATAAAACCTATTAGTGTCCAAATGCTTTCATACAGAAACGTAGGGTGTACATAAATAGTTTCTTTTCCGGGTACGGTTAAACCCATACGGCAAAATATTGTTGTTTCGACACCAAATGCCTCGCGGTTAATGAAATTTCCCCAGCGACCAATTGAATGCCCTATTAGCATACCACTGGCATCACAGTCCAGTACCGCGCCAAATTTTATTTTTTTTAATCGAGACCAAACTGCAACTGTAATGAATCCGGCAATAATCCCACCGTACATTCCAACTCCGCCATCCCAGATTCTATATATTTCGCTCAGGTGCTGGGAATAATAGTCCCACTGAAATATAACATAATAGATTCTGCACCCGATGACACCAAAAATAATAACCCATATAGCTTCATCATATATATCGTCTTTTTTTAAACCGAAATGATGCGCATGTGTGACGCACCAAAACAATACTGCTAAAAAAGAGATGGCCAATATTACACCGTACCAATAAAATGTATGCCCAAAAAGTGTAAATGAAGCGCTCGGATTCAGCGTTAAATTTCCGAGCATCGGGAACGATATTACTGCATCTCGTAGCATTGTATCTGTCATAAATTCACTCTTTCCTAGGCATTAATATTGAAATTGCCATATTCTTATTCAAATCATTATAGAGAAAATTCAGACAATCCGCAACTTTTATGGATTGGCTGATATCATAAACCTCAAGTGGATTATACCTATAAAATTCGCTTTCAACATAAGATATTCCTATCTCCTCAAAATCTTCCCAACTTCGCAAATACGAACCAATGAAAGAACGTTTTACACGTTCTAATTCAAACGTAGAAACAAGTTCCTCTGCCGTATTAAAGGTCCTTAATATATTATCTACAAGTAATTCGGGATTTCGCGATTCTCCACCAAGCATAATAAAGGAACATCTGGATATGTATTCTACTTCAGAATCAAAATCGCTTCGAATTATATCATCAGAATAATTCTTAGCATAAAATGTTGATGAAGGGCCAAATAGTAGTTGCAAAGTGAATTCTGCAGTTAATTTTTGCTTAATATAACTAGGGCCTTGTAACTGAGGAGCAAAAGAACTACCGACTAATAACTGCGGTGCAGAAATGGAGGCATACTCTGTACGTATGTTAGTTTCTTCAATGGTTTTTTGTTCATCCGCAGATATTTTCGGCTGAACAGGCAAAGGCGTATGAAAATACTGGCTTGTACAGTGCTCAGCGACATTGAATGCTTTTTCCGGTTCTACATTTCCTACTATTGCAATGGCCATATTTGTGGGTTGATAAAAATCACGATGGCATTGATATAATAATTCTGGAGTAATACGTTCTATGCTATTGCATGTGCCTGCAATCGGTTCACTGACAGAGCTGTTTCCAAACAACATCAATAATAGATTTTTATAAGCAATGTAACTGGGATCATCTTCTACCATTTTAATTTCCTGCTTAATAATCCCACGCTCTTTTGAAACGCTATCGCTTGTATAATATGGGGTCATAACCATTCGTATAAGCAACTCCAAGTTTTCATTGAATTTTTTCGTTGCATCAAAATAGTAAGCTGTCATGTCTTTTGAAGTAAACGCATTGCAGTCTGCACCGTAAGAGGAAAATATATAGAATGCATTACTATTGTCAGGCATGTCAAACATTTTGTGTTCGAGAAAATGTGCCATTCCTGATGGAGTTTCATATTCCTTTCCATTAAGAATATATTTTCTGCAAGCTCCTCCGTATTTCACGGCAATAACCGCATATATTGACTTATAATCAGCTTTCGGAACAATATAAATAGGGAGGAGGCATGATAAATGACCTAAATATGCAGTTTCCTTGATTTTCTTATCTTCTAATCTAAGCATAGCATTGCTCCTAATTGTAAGAACTGCTTCGCAGTATAAAAATTTGATCTAGACTTATATTTTTTGCAACGGAAACAATTTCGTTTTTATCCACTGCTCGTATCTGCTTTACGTATTCCGTAGTGGTAAAAAATAATTTTCTTGCTGCGTTTGCTATATAAAAATGTTCAAGGGCAGATGCAGAATCATTGAGTATACCTACATCGTTAATAAGTGTTTTTTTCGCTGTATTGATTTCGAAGTTGCTAATAATCCCTCTTTTCATTTTATCTAGCTCTTCGTTTACTTCCTGTATAACTGTCTGTACATCAGAATCGTCAGTACCTGCGCTTACAAGCATTATTCCTTTGCTTATATTGATGGATGAATCAATAAAATAGCACAGGGATTTCGCTTCTCTAATACTGGTGAATAATTTAGAAGTCGGCGCGCCGCCAAATAGTATATTAAATAACTGAAGGGCAGCAAGATTTGCAAACTTCATAGATTTGCTCAATCGAAATCCCATAACTAGGTTTGTCTGTTCGGTATTAGCTTCTTCCTCTTTATATGCAGGCTGCCGCACCTTCGGGGACATTGTAATATCTGTGTCATGGATACATACAGGAGATTGTCTTTCTGGAATCACATTTACTTTGCTGAATATATCTTCAAATTCTTCTATACTTTTCGTTCCACAGTAGAAAACTTCAACTGGTGCAAATTTGATTAGCTTTTGATATTCATTAAACAATCGTACGGCGTTGATTGCTTCTGCACCTGAAATCGTGCCAAGTGCTGGAATCGCAAAATTCTCGCCAGAGCACATTTCTTGAATACAACGAAATTGCGCGTACGCTCTTTTATTATTATAAATGCTTCTAATTTTACTGCAGAGTTTCTGTGATTCGCTCGAAACATAATCTTCATAAAATAATGAATTGGTTGTGTAAGGATGTTGGAAAATTTCACCAGAAAATTTTAGAGCTTGTTCTAGTACGTTCGAGTTTTTTGGGAGCAGGTCTTCTTCCGGGCAACTAATATATATTCCGCATACTTGTATTTCACCGACCTTATATACCATTGGATTAAAAATAGAACCATACAACTCTTCCATTTTCTTCGACATTGATTGAAGATTCGGGTGTTCTGAAGTTCCGCGCAGGAGAACGGACGGCAATAATGCATGTTCTGAAGCATGTTCTAGAGTTAAGTTTGAAAGAAATGAAACACTTATAAAATTATTCTTAAATTTATTCGTTTCTATGTGCGTTAAATTTACGTTTTGGTATAAATTATTCCTTTTGATTTTCATCATCCGTTGTTATCCTTCTGAGAAATTTTTCATTAGTATTAAATCTGGAAATCTAGTAATGTCCAGACAAAAAGAATATAGATTAAAACTTACTATTTGTAAAATAAGCCAGGAAGAATATATGCTCAGAGAAAAAAAGCTCTATTTCATTTGCTCAGGTATTAAATAATAATCCATATACTACCTTTGCTTTCTTTGCTTTATTTTTTCCCTTTATTATGGTAATATAATTAAAATTTGTTATGGAGGATCGTAATGGGTGAAAATTATATAACCATCCCTGAAAATAAAGGTACTATTAATATCTCCGAGGATGTTATTGTGAGCATGGTTAAGAATTCTCTTGCTGATATAGAAGGGTTTGCTGGATTGGCAAGCACGACTGGCGCCGAACTTGCTGAATGGGTTGGGATCAAAACAGCTCCAAAAGGAATAAAGGTGCAGATGATTGACGGAAAGCTGGTCGTTAATGTTATTGTTCTTATAAAATATGGGGCAAATCTTTTAAAAACTGCTGAAAAAATTCAGGATGCAGTAACTTTAGCTGTTGAGGCTGCAACCGGTTTTAATGAAGCAGTCGTAAACGTTCTAGTTTCTGGAATAACATTTGAGAAATAGGCGGAAACTTTATGACAAGATCTGACGCACGGCAGATAGCGTTTCAGCTGGCTTTTTCATATTCATTCAATCATTATTCAGCTGATGATATCTGCTCCTTTTTTTTTGAAAAAACTTATTTTGAAACCTTAAAATCCGAATGTAGCCTGTTTGAACAGGAACCGCCTTCGTCGAAGCAGCTGGATTACGTTAAAAGCTTATTATCTCTGGTCATCGAGCATTCCACTGAATTCGACAAGAAAATTGAATCCTTTTCAAAGGGATGGCCTGTAAAACGCATTGATCGAACTGCCAGAGTCATTCTATGGTGTGCTATTTGTGAAATTGAGTACTTTGACTCTATTGACCCTTCAGTATCCATTAATGAAGCAGTTATCATATCAAAGAAATATATGGAGCCGCGTACTGTTTCATTCGTAAATGGTATTTTGGGACAGTATATGGCAAACCGTTCATGTAACAAATCCTCAGATAAGGGCCCTAATAATGAATGAGAAAAAAATATACAGTGTATCACAGATTAATAATATCTTTAAAAATTTTATTGATGGCTCAGGGCTTTTCAGCAATATCTTAGTACAAGGTCAGTTATCCAATTATAAAATTTACCCCTCCGGACATCATTATTTTTCATTAAAAGATGAAAAATCTCAATTAAAATGCATGATGTACAAGAGCTCTGCCAGAAGCTTAAAATTTAAGCCTGAAAATGGCGTTGAAGTCATCGTGGAAGGCTATGTATCTGTATACCAGCCGTACGGTGAATACCGACTATATGCCAGCAATATTTATCCTAAAGGATTAGGTAGCCTTGAGCTTGCCTATGAAAAGCTCAAATCGGAACTTGAGAAACTAGGGTATTTTGATGAATCTCAAAAAAAGAAAATTCCTTCTTTTCCGCAAACTATCGCAGTTATTACTTCGCCTGCTGGAGCTGCAGTGCACGACATCATTCGTGTACTAAATTCTAGATGGCCACGAACAAAAGTTATTATTCTACCTGTGCATGTACAAGGGGAAAACGCTTCTGCCGAAATTGCTGATGCGATTAATTATACAAACCGTTATAATCTTGCAGACCTTATTATTACTGGCCGCGGTGGGGGCTCAATGGAAGACCTATGGGCTTTCAATGAAAAAAACGTGGCAACAGCAATCTACAATTCAAAGATTCCTGTAATTTCTGCTGTTGGCCATGAACCGGATGTTACAATTTCGGATTATGTTGCTGATATACGTGCTGCTACGCCATCCAATGCCGCGGAACTTGCAGTAAAAGATCAGGCGGAAGTTACCAATTTTATCAACCACATGGAACTGAGATTAAACCATGCGGTAGATAAAAAGATTCAATTATATTCAGAAATTGTTTCCAGCTACGCAAATAGGAAAGTTCTTACTACTCCTGAATATTTTACGGAAACCATTAGTTTACAATTGGACAGTCTGCTGCAGAAATTGCTGCATTGTATTGACAATACGATTTCTGACAATAAAAAACGATTAATTCGTGAGACAACGGCGCTGGACGCTATGAGTCCGTTGAAGGTTTTGAACAGAGGTTACAGTATTGTAGAAAAAAAAGAAATGATAATACACAGCATTTCTCAGGTATGCGTGGGTGATAATATAAGTGTTAAGATTCCAGATGGCTCACTTTACTGTACAATTAATGAAATCAAGGAGAACTCCCATGAATCATGAAAACAATAGTCCTGACACACATAATCCTAATTTTGAAGAGTCACTAAAACGGTTGCAGGAAATTGTTAAAACTTTAGAAAACGGAGATACAACATTAGATGAATCCATGGCACTGTTTCAAGAAGGCACTTCACTAGTAAAGTTTTGCTCCGAATACATTAAAAATGCTGAGCAGAAAGTTACGGAAATCAAGAAGGGAGAATTTGGTGAACCCAAAGAAGTTCCATTTGAGGTAGATCAATGAGCATCTCTGAATACAAAATCCTTGTTGATAGGTATCTGGAAAGCTGTTTTATTCCAAGTGGTCATACGTATGATAAGCTCCTGGATTCCATGCGATACAGTCTAATGGCGGGAGGAAAGCGTATACGCCCCATCCTTGCCTTGGAGTTTGCACGGATATCCGGAGGCAATATCAATGAAATTTTGCCGATTGCCTGTGCTATTGAAATGCTTCATACCTACAGCCTTATCCATGATGATTTGCCTTGTTTTGACAACGATGACTTGAGGAGAGGAAAGCCCACAAACCATATTGTTTACGGGAATTGGCTTGCAACTCTTGCCGGAGACGCATTACAAGCGGAAGCATTCAATACCATCCTGAAATCTTCTTTAGCGCCTGATACCAAATGCGCATGTGCTCAGCTCCTTGGAGAAGCCGCAGGTGTGAATGGGATATGTTCAGGCCAGTATTTAGACATGGCTTTTGAAGGAAAACCTTTGACTTCCGCTCAGCTTGATGAAATCAATCTCTATAAAACCGGTATATTACTGCAAGCGTCATGTGAAATCGGAGTCACAGCTGCCGGTGGTACAGAGGAACAGCGTAAGGCTGCTGCATCATTCGGAGCTAAAATTGGTATGGCATTTCAGATTCGCGATGACATTTTAGATGTGATAAGTACTGAAAGTAAATTAGGAAAGACAATCGGCTCCGACGCAGAAGAGCATAAGAACACTTACATGGTCCTTTTAGGACAGGAAGGCTGTGAAAAAAAGATACGGGAACTTACAGACTCTGCAAAATCTTCAATACAAGAAATTTTTCAGGATACAAAACAGTTGGAATCGTTTGCTGAGGCTTTGGCGTCCCGTTTGGAATAATTGCATTGAATAATAGGTTCAATATTATTAAAAATTAATCATTATTGATTATTTTTTATTGAATAATTACGCTCTGGTTTTTCTTTTACTATAGTCGCTAATTTATGGTAGACATTGAAAACCAGAGCTGTTTTTGTTACACTGTAAATAATATACATTCTTGCATAAATATTAATTTAGAGGATGATTGCTTTGCTTTTAGAACAAATAAAATGTTCAAATGACGTAAAGAAACTATCGGAAAAAGATCTTCCTAAACTATGCGATGAAATTCGAAAAGAGATTATTGCTACAGTTTCAAATACAGGCGGCCATCTTGCATCGAATCTTGGAGCCGTTGAATTAACCGTTGCAATTCATCGCGTATATGATACAGCAGTAGATCGTCTAATTTTCGATGTTGGGCATCAATGCTATACACACAAAATTATTACAGGCCGCCAATCGAAATTTTCTACATTGAGACAATATAATGGAATTTCAGGGTTTCCTAAACCAAGTGAATCTAATGATGATGCATTTATTGCAGGACATGCATCTACTTCCATTGCAGTTGCCTATGGTATTGCAAAAGCACGTACATTAAAAAACGAAAAATATGATGTGGTGGCTGTAATTGGCGATGGCGCTTTAACGGGAGGCCTTGCTTATGAAGGCTTAAGCAATGTCGGCTGTAGCGTGGAACCTATAGTAATTATTCTTAATGATAACAGCATGTCCATTAACTATAATGTAGGCGGTACGGCGCGCTTAATTCGTAAGGCACGCCTTCGTCCTGAATATATGGAATTCAAAATGTTCTACAGAAACACAGTTGGACTCATAAAACCCGTTTATAACGCTACACATGCGGTTAAAGAAACCATAAAGAAAAAATTTATGTCTCCAACCGTTTTTGATGATCTCGGTCTTAATTATATTGGACCTATTAATGGCCACGATGTAGTACAGCTTGAAAAAGCTATACAGTATGCAAAAGCACTCAGGGAACCGGTATTGCTTCATGTAAAGACGGTTAAAGGTAAAGGTTATCGTTACGCGGAGGAAAATCCATCGAAATATCATGGTGTTGGACCCTTTAATGTAAATACAGGTATATACGAAAATAAGAAAGCTAGTTTTTCAAACGTAATGGGGAAAGAACTCTGCAACTTAGCGGAAAAAGATAATAATATTGTTGCCATAACTGCTGCCATGGCTGACGGAACAGGTTTAACTGAGTTCTCCCATCGTTTTCCTCAGCGCTTTTTCGACGTTGGAATTGCGGAAGGCGCAGCAGTATCCATTGCTGCAGGTATGGCCAAGCAGGGGTTAATCCCTGTATTTGCAGTGTATTCTAGTTTTCTTCAACGCGCTTATGATATGTTGATTCACGACGTTTCTTTACAACAATCTCATGTTGTCTTCTGCGTTGATAGGGCAGGAATAGTAGGAAGTGATGGAGAAACTCATAACGGTTCTTTTGACGTTGATTATTTAGCCTCTATACCAGGTATGACTCTTCTCGCACCATCAAGCTTTGAAGAATTGCAACTTATGCTGCATGAAGCAATATATGAAGTACAGGGACCTGTGGCAATTCGTTATCCTCGGGGAGAAGAAACAGATCCCGTATGGAGCGATGACCGCGATATCGATAATGATAAACCTGAAATAACTTTACTTTCGTACGGACGGCTTATTACGCAATGCCGTACCGCTGCAAAGGTTCTTCGTTCGAAGGGTATCGCAACCGATGTGATAAAAATAAACCAGTTGCAAAAGCTTGACTTACGTCCTGTACTTTCTTCCGTAAAAAACTCAGGTAGACTTATTGTTGTGGAAGAAGTTTGCTCAAAAGGCTGTATTGGAGAAGCAGTACTTTCATCTTTAGAGCAGAGGGGCATTAAATTAAAGGCTTGCTATCTTCTAAACCTCGCGGATGGAATCGTACCTCAGGGAACATATGAACAGTTAATTAAAGATTATCGTCTAGATTCAGCCTCTATTTGTAAAATTGCAGAAGAGATCGTAAATAATGAATAAGAAAATAAGACTTGATCAGCGCGTTTTTGAACTCGGTCTTTTTGAAAGTCGCGAAAAAGCTAAAGCCGCAATAATGGCAGGTGTTATCTATGTGAATGGAAAAAGGGTAGATAAACCTGGCTTTGCAATTTCTGATGATTCGCTAGTGGAAATGCATGGAAAAGCAGTTCCCTATGTCAGCCGCGGTGGGTTAAAATTAGAAAAAGCTCTTCGGGTTTTTCCGATAGATATAAAGGAGAAAATATTTATTGATTGCGGAGCTTCTACCGGAGGATTTACAGACGTTCTTTTACAAAATGGTGCTAAAAGAGTATATGCTGTTGACGTCGGCTATGGACAGCTTGCCTGGAAAATTAGGAATGATCCTCGCGTAGTGAATATGGAAAGGACTAATATTAGATACCTTACTTACAAAGAAATTCCTGAATTGTTAGATGGCGCAGTAATGGATCTTGCTTTTATATCCATAACTTTAGCACTTCCTCCCGTTCTTTCGCTGTTAGTGCAAAATGCTGATATTATCTGTTTAATAAAACCACAATTTGAAGCGGGAAGAGATGAGGTTGGAAAAAAGGGTGTCGTCAGAAGTCCTGAAACACATCTTAAGGTTATCAATAAAATTATTAATTTTGCAAAAGAATTGAATCTTTCCGTTATGGGGTTAGATTTTTCTCCAATTAAGGGGCCTGAAGGTAATATTGAATATCTATGCTGGTTGAAAAAAGGAGAATTTGTACCTTTGATTCCGATCGATCCGAAATTAATCGTTGAAAAATCACATAAATTATTTTCGGATAAGGATAAGAACGAATAAGCTATACCCGCAAAAGGAGAAACGAATGGCAAAACTTGTCATGATCTGCCCAAATCCCTATCGGGATAAAGAATTGCAAATAACAAAAAATGTCCGGAACCTATTGAATACTGCAGGTTTCGAAACTGCCATCTGTCCTGTTTTCGACTCCAAGGAAAGCAGCGTAATTCCGAAGGATGTGCAGAAGTCGGATATTATTGATATGGCCAAGATCGCCTCTCTAATGATTGTGATAGGCGGTGACGGAACGTTATTGCATGCAGCACGGTACGCTGCAAAATACCGTGTACCTGTTATTGGCATTAATGCAGGAACAAAAGGTTTTATGACTGTTATTGATCCTAAAGATTATAAACAGGTATTAAAGGCCGCAAGGGGAGATTATCTTTCTGATACGCGGATGATGATTGATGTCAAACTTAAACGTGACGGGGAAATTATCTATTCCGATACTGCGATTAATGATGCAGTAGTACATGGAATGGGCGACTGTATTGGTATCTCAGCTTGGTGCGACGGAGATAAAATATCAACTTATTCGGGAGACGGAATTATTTTTTCAACACCGACAGGTTCAACCGGCTATTCCTTATCCGCAGGAGGACCAATAGTTGAACCTGCAGCTAGATGCTTGATAATGACGCCTATCTGTGTCCATGGAATGATGGTTCGCTCCTTTATCTTGTCACCTGAACGTGAGCTCATCGCTAGAGCTGAACGGTTACATGATCGCAAAGCACAGTTAATTATCGATGGAAATAAAGTAATGGAGCTTCGTAACGACGATATCATTCGTATAAAAATCTCGCGGCAGGAATTAATAATTGCAGATCTGGGTTCTCGAAGTTTTTACGATATAACTTTCGAAAAACTTGTAGAAGGACTTTGAATTCTATTGCATGCGCTTTTTTGTTCTTTTACTTCATTAATGCAATGCACAGGAAATAATTAGTAATATATTACGGTCCTCAATACTTCAAATCTATTAAAAGGGATCAATAGGAGAATGCATATGAAACCTACACGGCAAAGCGTTATTTTGAAAATAATTTCTCAGGAAAACGTAGAAACACAGAATCAATTGATGCAGGCATTGGCAAGAAGAGGTATTAATAGCACGCAGGCTACAGTTTCGCGTGATATTAAAGATATGCGCTTAGTAAAGAAACTAGGAAGCGACGGAAAATATCATTATGTTGTCGGAGACACGGATGATTCTGAAGTATACATGTTCCGGCTTCAGATAATTTTCAAAGAATGTGTTACTTCCTATGAAACAGCGCAAAATATCATTGTAATTAAAACTCTTCCAGGGCTTGCAGATGCAGCATGTTCTACATTAGACTCTATGGATATACCCGAGTTAGTAGGTTCCATTGCCGGAGATGATACAGCATTCCTTGCTATGAAAGACTGCGAATCTGCTAAAAATCTCTGTGAGGAGATTCGAAAAATGCTGTGATGGAGGCTGGCATGCTATCTGAACTGCATATAGAAAACATTGCTATTATTGAAAAAGCATCTATTAATTTTAACAGAGGGTTAAATGTTTTAACTGGAGAAACGGGTGCTGGAAAGTCAATAATAATAGATTCGATAAATGCTATCTTAGGTTCCCGTGTGAACCGAGATATTATTCGAAATGGGGAAGAACGTTCCACTGTAACCGCTGTCTTTAAAGATGTTGCATTGGAAAGTTGGCTTGAAGATAACGAAATTGATCTAGCAGATGAACTGATTCTTGCACGAAGAATCAGTTCAGATGGTAAAAACAGCTGCAGAATTAATGGCGTGCCTGTCACGTTGTCTCAATTAAGAGACATTGGAAATTATCTTATTGACGTATATGGGCAGAACGATGGCAGGCAGTTGTTGGATGAGAGCAGGCAAAGAATTTATCTTGATAATTTTGGTAAACTTAATGATGATTTATTGCAATATCAAGAAGAATATAATAAATTTTCGCTCCTAAAAAAAGAATTAAACAAATTAAATATTAATAAAGAAGAAAAAGAACGTCAGCTAGATACTCTCCGTTTTATTATTGGTGAATTAGAAGAGGCCGCATTGGTGCCTGGAGAGGAGGCAGAATTAGTTGCACGTCGTGATTTGCTCCATAACTCCGAAAAGTTATCGGAAGGTATTCATATTGCCAAGGGACTCCTGGACACTGACGAATATAATGCACAGGCATTAATGGAGCAAGCTTGCAGTGCGCTTCGCAGAGTATCGGAATTTTCAAATGAAGTTTCTTCTGCGCTCGTAATATTGGAAAATATTTCCTCCAATGTGACGGATGCTGTAGAGCGGTTAAATGATGTCTTAGACACAATGAATGTCAAGCCGGGAGAATATAATTCTTTAGAGTCAAGACTTTCCGAATTGCATCGATTAGAACGTAAATATCATACAGATGAAGATGGATTAATTAATAAATTGGAAGATAGCAAGCTTAAGCTTTCACTTCTTGAAAATAGTGATTATCAAATCGAAAAACTTTCTAAAGAGGCGAAAGAGCAATATAAAAAATGTTGTGAACTTGCAAAAAAACTGAGCCAAAAGCGTAGAGCAGCTGGTGAACAATTAGAAAAAGGAATTGAGCAGGAATTATCGGATTTAAGTATGCCTAATGCCGTATTTAAGGTTTCTATCGAATCAAAAAACGATATTGACGCGTTTGGTATTGATAAAGTTCAATTTCTTATGTCTGCGAACTTGGGCGAACAAGTTAATCGAATAAGTAGAATTGCCTCTGGTGGAGAACTGAGCAGAATTATGCTTGCAATGAAAAATGTATTTTCTAGCACCGATCCTGTTTCTACTATGATATTTGATGAAATTGATTCTGGCGTATCAGGCGTTGCTGCGCAACGAATAGGAGAAAAGCTTGCAACTTTAAGCAGAACAAAGCAGGTGATATGTGTAACACATCTTCCTCAAATTGCTTCCATAGCTGACACCCATTACAAAATCTCAAAGCAAGTTAAAAATGGACGTACAATAACTATGGTCCACAACTTGGATTTCAATGATCGAACAAAAGAAATTGCACGTCTATTTGGCGGAGAAAACATAACGCCCCTTACTCTTGCTAGTGCAAAAGAACAGTTGTATAATGCAAACTTATACAAAAAAGGTATAAGTTAATATTGCTTCCTGAATATGTAGATGTTTAGAAAACTTTTTTGATAAAAGGAATATCACGATGAAGATTTACGAGGAGTTACAGAAAAGAAACCTTATTGCCCAGGTCACAGACGAGCCGCAAATTCAGCAACTAGTAAATAATGGAAAGGCTGTTTTCTATATAGGCTTTGATCCAACAGCAGACTCCCTACACGTTGGACATTTTATGGCATTATGCCTTATGAAGCGTCTGCAACAGGCTGGAAATCGTCCAATCGCACTAATTGGCGGTGGAACTGGATATATTGGGGACCCGTCCGGTCGTACGGATATGCGACAAATGATGACCCCTGAAGCTATTGAACATAACTGCGCGTGCTTTAAAAAACAGATGGAACGATTTATTGACTTTGGGGATGAAAAAGCCATGATGCTTAACAATGCAGACTGGCTTCTCAAGCTGAATTATATTGATTTTCTCCGTGAAGTTGGTTCATGCTTTTCCGTAAATAATATGTTACGGGCAGAATGCTATAAGCAACGCATGGAACGTGGTTTAAGTTTTTTGGAATTTAACTACATGATTATGCAAGCGTATGATTTTTACCACATGTTTAAAACTGTTGGTTGCAATATGCAGTTTGGCGGAGATGACCAGTGGAGCAACATGCTTGCCGGTACGGAGTTAATCAGACGGAAACTTTCAAAGGACGCATATGCAATGACAATAACGCTTCTTCTGAATTCAGAGGGGAAAAAAATGGGGAAAACCTCTTCCGGCGCTGTATGGTTGGATCCAGATAAAACTTCTCCCTACGACTTCTATCAATACTGGAGAAACGTAGATGATAAAGATGTGCTAAAATGCATACGCATGCTTACATTTCTCCCGCTCGAACAGGTCGATGAAATGGATAGCTGGGAGGGGGAGGAACTTAATAAAGCAAAAGAAATTCTTGCCTATGAGCTTACTTCCCTTGTTCACGGAGAAGATGAAGCAAAGAAAGCAGAGTCTAGCGCAAAATCTATATTCTTAGGCTCAGGTGATTCCGTTGATATGCCTGAGGTTGTAATTGGAAATAAAGAATTGGATGATAATGATAGTATTGGAATTCTTCGACTACTTGTTCTATCCGGCCTATGCAGTTCAAATGCAGATGCCAGAAGGAACATCAACCAAGGCGGAGTTACGGTTAATGGTAAAAAAGTAACGGATGTTTCTTTATTACTTAAAGAAGCAGACTTGAAAAAAGGAATTATATTAAGGCGCGGTAAAAAGAATTATAAAAAAGTTGTAATGGAATAATAGTTGAACAATCGAATAAATTTCTTGTTAAAATATGGGAAACCCCTTTAGTTGAAAAACTATTGGGGTTCCTCTTGCTATGTTCAAAATATTAATGACTTTATTGATTTACAAATATTTTCTTAAGTCTGGCATAACGCGGCAGTGACTCTTCATATGGTATGTCAGGTTGTCCCTGTATTAGAGGAAGCACATAATCAATAAAGTCATTTGTTACGAAATTTCTTGATTCGTTAATCCAATTCAAAGGAACTTTTTTCTCAAAATTTGCAACTTTAGAAAGCGGAAGGAGTTCAATCTCCCCGATATATTCACTTCCTATATATGTTCTCTTAAGTGCAATCATCACATCAGACGTGCCTTTAATAGCTTCTAATACTGCTGTCTTACCAACGAGAATCGCTTCATCTAAATCTGTTTGCGATGCTAAATGCGACCCGCAACGTTGAAGCAAACTTAATTCAATTCCACGTACTTTTGTATTAAATATTTCTTTAAGATGTGCCGCCAATAATGAAGCTAAACCGCCTAGCTGTGCATGTCCGAATCCATCGGTAGCAGAAGCCTTAGCTTCAGATACGAATGTTCCGTCAGAATAATGGATGCCTTCTGAGACAGCTACAAATACCTTTCCATTTCTTGCTTTATACACGTCTTCTACATCTGCATCAAATTTTTTCATGTCAAAATTACATTCAGGCAGATATATCAGATCTGGACCGCTTCCTTTGTATGTTGCAAGCGAAGAGGCTCCCGCAAGCCATCCGGCATGTCTGCCCATGATTTCAACTACCGTAATCTGAGGCGTATCATATACACGTGCATCTTTTGAGAGCTCCATGCATGTAGTAGCAATATATTTCGCTGCACTTGGATATCCTGGACAATGGTCAGTACCGTATAGATCATTGTCAATTGTTTTCGGGACACCAATTACACGGCAGTCATAGTCCACCTGTTTCAAATATTTGCTGATCTTATTGCAGGTATCCATGGAATCATTTCCACCATTATAAAAGAAATACCTAACGTCGTATTTTTTAAAGATTTCAAGTATTCTTTTGTAATCTGTGTCATCTTCGTCGGGGTCCTTCATTTTATATCGGCATGAACCTAATTCAGAGGAAGGTGTATGTATTAGGAATTCCAATTCTTCCGGATCTTCTTTATTCATATCGAAAAGCTGATCATTTAGCACGCCTTTGATGCCATGATATGCTCCATAAACTGCCGTTATCTCTTGTGAATCTAAAGCAGTACGAATAATTCCGTAAGCACTCGCATTAATTACTGCTGTGGGTCCGCCAGACTGGCCAAAAATGCAGGCACCTTTAAGCTTCACGCTCATAATTAACCTCCATAAAAAACTTCAATAATTCATTTCCTTAAATTGATTATAACACAGATCAAATACGTGTAAATTAAGTAAGAATTCCTATATTGCATTTTCTGGTTGCTTTTCTGATAAAATATTGCATATTCTTACAGTTACGTCTTATAATAAAAATAGGTAAATAACATTATGTTGTTTCTTGCCTTAATAAAAAATATGCAAGGAGTTGATTATATGCCACTTGTCACTACAAAGGATATGTTCGAAAGAGCGTACAACGGTGGTTATGCAATCGGTGCTTTTAATGTTAACAACATGGAGATTGTTCAGGGTATTACTGAAGCGGCAAGGGAGCTGAACGCTCCTTTAATTCTTCAGGTATCAAAAGGTGCCCGTAAATATGCAAGTCACACATACTTAATAAAACTGGTTGAAGCAGCGTTGGAAGAAACTGGGCTTCCAATAGCTTTACATTTGGATCATGGAGACAGTTATGAGCTCTGCAAATCCTGCATTGATGGAGGATTTACTTCTGTTATGATCGATGCTTCTTCAAAACCATTGGAGGAAAACATCGCAATCACAAAGAAGGTTGTGGAATATGCCCATGATAATGGCGTTGTTGTTGAAGCAGAGCTCGGTACTCTTGCTGGCATTGAGGATGAAGTGAAGGTAAAATCTGAAGATTCTTCTTATACACGGCCTGAAGATGTACAAGAATTTGTGGAGCGCACTGGATGCGATTCGCTTGCTATCGCTATAGGAACATCACACGGAGCTTATAAATTCAAGCCCGGCACTAATCCACAACTCCGCTTTGACATACTAGAAGATGTTCAAAAACGTCTTCCGGGTTTTCCGATAGTTCTACACGGTTCTTCGTCAGTTCCACAATATTTAGTTGAAAAGATAAATAAATATGGTGGAAATATGCCAGGTGCGATAGGCGTACCGGAAGACCAATTACGCCGCGCTTCTCAGATGGCTGTGTGCAAAATTAATATTGATTCTGATTTAAGGCTTGCAATGACTGCCTCCATCCGTGAATATATGTATTTGCACCCTGACAAGTTCGACCCACGTGAATATCTTAGACCCGCTAGAGAGGCTATAAAGGAATTGGTTTCTCACAAAATAAAAGATGTCCTTGGCTGTGACGGCAAGGCATAATTACTGTAAAAATCATGCTAATTGAAGGGGAGAGGTGCTATGGCAAAGGTGAGCATAAACAATAATGAGGATTCAATTCTTTTAATTCGACTTATTTTAGCATCTCTCCTCTGCATTATCTGCCTATTTGTAAAATTTAATAATACGATAATCTTTATTCTATGTTTAATTTCAGCTGCTATAGCCGGTTATGACATTGTTATTGCTTCCGTACGTGATATAAAGGAAAAAAATTTTATTTCGTCAGAACTTCTTTCGACTGTAGCCGTATTAGTTCTCTTTATATTAAAGCTATATACGGAAGCAGCTGCTGCATTTTTGCTTTTTAGAATTGGTATTTTTATTATTGAAATTTCAAAGCAAAAATCTATTGACAGTACAATCACACTAATGGCAGAAAATGATAATTCGGACTTTGAGGCAACAAAGAAAAGGGCCGAACCTTTCTTTAGCGATATTATAAATGCGCAAACGAAAAGTTCTCAGTATCTTTATGAAGTAGCAAAAAAAATTAGTATAGCCCTCGTTATTGTCTCCCTTGTCTATCTAATTTTTGCTTTCATATTTTCTGACAACACCGCAACACTAATACTTCATCGTGTCTGCGTAATGATTTTTCTAGCATCTACTTCTTCTGTGTTAATTGCATTACCGTATAATGCAATAGTAGGAATTGGTATCAGCGAAATCAATGGATTTCAATTTCAAAATTACAGTTCTTTTCGTAATTTTAGTAACCTTTCTACTGTAGTCTTTGAAAGGGAGGGAATTATATCTTCAAATGAACTCCATGTTAGTAAAATACATTCTGATTTAATGGATTCTGAAGTACTGTTGAAGATAGCCGCACACATTTTATATAATTCCAATACCCCAGAAGCACTTGCCGTAAGAGCAGCCTATAATGGTATTATTGATAAAAGTATTACAAATGATTTTAGAGAAGCTCCTGGCATCGGTTCGGAGATAATTATTAACGGCGTCGCATTAAGAATTGGGACATCAAAGCTATATAAAGACGGTCCTATTGTTATTCCTTCTCTAGCCGATAATAGAACAATGTATCTCAGCATGGCTAACCGTTATTTGGGCTATATTACATTTGAGGAAACGGTACTCTCAAATCCTCAGCAGTTAACAGCGGAACTAAATAAGAATAATATAAGAAACATATTAGTTTCATCTTCCGGAAATGCAGAATGCAGCAACTCTGCAAAGCTTTGCGGCATCAAGCAATATTATTCAAATTGCTCCGTAGAGGATATGCTAAGGGTAATAGAAGATATACGCTCAAAGCAGAAGGGGAATGTGCTTTTTGTACATTCATCAGATTTGCATCAGCATTCCGCAGCAAATATCGATGGCTCATACAACATTCATACAAAATATTCAGATGCGCTTATATCAGAAAAAGGTTTATTTAGTATTAACAGGGAAATAGTTCTTTCGAAAAAGGCTAAGAAAATAAGTATTATTAACATTGCATTTTCATCTTTGATAAAGTTGGCATTATATATTTTAGCAATGTTTGGAATAGGCAATTTATGGTTTGCAGTTGTTATTGATGCCCTTGTTTCAATAGCAAGTATATTGAGTTCTATACAAATCGGCATTGATATAAAGTAAAAAATACAAATTAGCTTTTAAATCCTCAGTAGAATAAAAATAGTTTTCCTTGTTTTTATGTTGATTAGAAAGGTGTCTATGTTCTATCTACTGAAGTTAATTGTAGTGTAGTGTTAATTAAATGATTTAAAGAATCTACTATTGAAAAAATGCTTATGACTCATCTTCTGCTTCTGTAATTTCGTTTGCTTCATTGTGTTCTGGTTTATAATGGTTAAGGGGATTCGAATTCGCTGCAATTTTTAATTCGGTATTATCAATATGAGTGTATATTTGGGTTGTATTCAAATTTTCATGTCCGAGTAATTCCTGCAAAGTTCTAACATCGACTCCATTCTGGAGCATTAATGTTGCTGCAGTATGCCTAAGCTTGTGCGCTGAATACTTATCCGCATCAAGTCCCGCTTTAGTCAAATATTTCTTTACAAGAGCGTGAACTGTTTCCCGAGACATTCTTTTTTTTCGGTTAGAAAGAAATAAAGCACTGGAACCATCGGATGTGTTTTGTATTTTCCGAACAGTTAAATAATCATTGAGCGCATCAGCCACAGAATCGTTTATATATACGACTCTTTCCTTACTACCTTTTCCAAATACCCGAATATGATCTCCACGTATATCCTGGACGTTAAGGCCTACAATTTCCGATATTCTGAGGCCGCAGTTTAAGAATATGCAAAGAATGCAGTAATCTCTTTCTTTGTTCGGGCCATCTACTGCGTCAAGCAATCGCTCAGCTTCACTCAAAGTAAGATAGCGCGGTAAAGTTTTTGGAATTTTTGGTGAGTCAATATCTTGCAGAGGGTTTGTATCTAATAGTTTTGCTTTATTTGTCAGATATTTGTAAAAGCTTCTTAAAGTGGATACTTTTCTTGCACGGCTTGAAGCTTTTAGGCCATAATCTGGAGAATGACTTCTTTCATTAACTATCTTATCCCGGGATAGGAAAGAAAGGTAATCATAAAAGTCTGACAAGGTAACGCTTTTAACAAAATCCAAGTCAATATCACTAATGCTTATCGAGTCAAGTTCTGAATCCCTAGGAACCATATTGCGTTTTAGTTTCATGAATCGGAAAAAATTTCTTAGATCAAGATAATATTCATCTACAGTTGCTTTTGAGTGCGCTTTAATTGTTTCATGGTAAATTAAAAATCCTTTTATTATCTCTGGTGCTTCATTGCGATAATCCAAATTTTGCCTCCTTTTACTAGGGTAGGTAGCGATTCTACAAAAATTTAGCCGGTCTATAATTAAACAAAATAAAGATTTTGTTTAATTATAGACCGGCATTCTTCGAAATGCAAGTCCCGCTTAATGATTTTTTTTTATTTCAATTCTTATTAACAAAAAACCTATTAATTAATATACTAATATATTAAAATTCTAATAACGGTATAATCCCACCAATATCAATAATAATATCATTTGATGCGTAATTAAGTTCCATATTTCTTTTATTTAAGAAATTTCTTATTGCAGTTTCATTCTGTTTATAGGAATCTGGAAATCGACCAGTAAGTGTTAGTATTGATGGACATAGTTTAAATGCTGCACCACCTATAAAGCCATGACTGAAGCCTGAAAGCCTAATACAATTATCTTCGATTAATAATGCATCAATTCCTTTTTCTCTTGATTTCTTCAATATTCCCTTATCGGATGTAATTATTGAATAATCATCAACTACACAAACGGAACATTTTGCATATCCTTGATTGCAATGGATATGTTGAAAATTATTGTGCATTTTGCTTGTTAAATATTTAACTACTTCTTTTCCTGCTGTTTTTGGATTATAAATAGCAAACTTTTCGGTTATGCAGACATTTAAAAGTGCATCATGCGGATAGTTTTCAGCCATTGCTTCTCTAACATAATTGACTTCAAAACCATAGTCTTTTAGAATATCCTTTTTTCTAATTCTTTCAATGTATTCAGCGCAAAAGAGTTTCCCTTTCTCGTAGTTCAAAATAGACATATCAACATGTCCGCATACTCGTTTATCTATTAAAGGGTTATCCGGGATGTTAATCGATTTAACATTATTATTTCTTAAATACCCTTTTATTAGATGAAAATATCTTTCACCGATCGCAATATATTCTACTTTTCCTTGTGGTAACAAAGGGGAAACAAAATTGCTCATATATGAAATACCGCTCGAATCGCTTCTTGTAGGTTTTCTACTTTAACTATAGTAAGTCCTTCTGGCACTATCAGGTCTTTTGCTGAACAATACGGGATAATACATTTAGTAAATCCCAATCTAGAAAGTTCAGACAATCTTTGATTAATAAAGCGAACATTTCTTATTTCCCCAGTTAAGCCGATTTCGCCGATACATGCGACATCAGGTGGTATACATTTATCTATATAACTAGATTCGATTGAAAGAGCAATGCTTAAATCAGCTGCAGGTTCATCAAGATATATTCCTCCAATTACATTAATATACACATCACACTTTGATATTGCAATGCCAGCCCGTTTTTCTAATACAGCTAGTAGCATGGCTGCCCGATTATAGTCGATTCCGTTTGTTCTCCTGCTTGCAGAATTATACCCAGATGTAGTTACTAGAGATTGAATTTCCGCCAGCAACGGGCGTGTTCCCTCCATTACACAAGCGATGCATGTTCCGGATGCATTAATAGGTCTTCCAGATAGTAGAAATTCCGATGGATTGTTAACGCATTCCAATCCAGTTTCTCTCATTTCAAAAATTCCGATCTCGTTTGTCGAACCGAAACGGTTTTTAACTGCTCTAAGAATTCTAAATGAAGTATTTCTTTCTCCTTCAAAATATAATACGCAATCAACCATATGTTCGAGAACTTTTGGACCGGCAATATTCCCATCCTTATTGATATGACCAACAATAAAGGCTGTAATATTGGCTGATTTTGTTTTGCGCATTAACTTTAATGTACATTCTCTTACTTGCGCAATGCTCCCTGGTGTGGATGGGATGTCTCCACTGTACATGGTCTGAATGGAGTCGATAATAACTACATCCGGCTGGATATTATCAATTGATTCTTCTATTGTCTCAATACAGGTTTCAGTTAAAACAAGCAGAAATTCTCCATCTATTTTCAAGCGATCCGCACGCATTTTTATTTGAAGTTCGCTTTCTTCTCCACTAATATAAAGCACACGAAGTTTTTTACCTAAAAATCCGCAAATCTGAAGTAATAAAGTCGATTTCCCAATACCAGGAGCCCCGCCTACCAAAACTACAGAGCCTATCACAGCTCCCCCGCCGAGTACGCGATCAAATTCCGAAATACCTGTGTCAAATCTTTCCTCGCTTTCGCCCGACAGTTCACTAAGGTTCTTTGCCCGTTTTCTCGTTGCATCTTTATATGTTCCTGAGTGCTTTGTTTTTTGTTCTATAGATATTTCTTTAAGAGTATTCCATTCCCCACATGACGGGCATTTACCCGACCAATTATACGTCTCATTACCACAAGAGCTACATACAAAGACTTTTCTTTGCTTCATAATTATTTAGGCGCAGATAATTTATAGCACTCCAAAAATTTGCGCTTATCCTCCAATATTTTACAAAATTATATTATGTGTCGCTATACAGACTATGTAATACAGTGATACAGCTTGCCATAATTTTTTAATTCATTAATAAAAAGGTGAGATTTAATATAATGGCAAGCTGTATATGATGTATGTATTTATATATTCTGTTTATTTCAAGCTGAGAACAAATTTTTCAAGTCTTTTCATTCCAATCTGAATATTTTCCATTGATGTAGCATATGACCAACGGACATAATTTGGAAATCCAAAACCTGTACATGGAACTATTGCAACCAATTCCTTCTCCAAAAATTTTTCAGCAAAATCGTCAGAAGATGTTATCACTACACCATCTATAGACTTTCCAATAACTTCATCGAGATTCATCATTATATAAAATGCGCCATCCGGTTTTTCGCAGCTTACTCCCGTAATGTTATTTATTGCATTAGCCATATAGTCTCTACGCTTTTTAAACTCATCGCGCATTGCCTTTACACTGCTCTGATCTCCATTAAGAGCTTCAACAGAAGCCCACTGACTAATGCTGCATGGCGACCCCGTTGAATGACTAAGGTAGTTTGATATAACTTTTGAAATAGTTTCGTTCGATGCACAATAGCCAATACGCCATCCCGTCATTGCATAGGACTTCGATACTCCATTAACAAGAATTGTATGTTCTTGGATTTCATGACTGAGCGATGCGATGCTTGTAAAATTTTCTTCGTTATATAAAAGTTCATAATATATTTCATCTGAAATAATATAAATATCATTATTTACGCAAATATCAGCTATTTCATTAAGTTCTTTTCTACTGTATACTGCGCCGGAAGGATTACAAGGGTTGTTCAGTATAATGCATTTTGTCTTTTCTGTAATCGCAGCTTCTACTTGTTTCGCACTGACTTTAAATCCTTGATTTTTATCTGCGGAAATTATCTTTGGCACGCCGCCTGTCATTTTAATCATTTCAAGATAGCTTACCCAATATGGAGCCGGAAGAATAACTTCGTCGCCTGGATTTAAAAGAACACGTAGCGAGATATATACAATTGGCTTTGCACCGTCTGAAACATTAATGTTTGTTGGTAAATAATTAAGATCCAAATCCCTTTTTAGTGAATTGCATACAGCTTTCTTTAGCTCAAGTAATCCTGACGCAGGAGTATATTTTGTCTTCCCTGAGCATATGGCATTAATCGCTGCCATACTTATATTGTCTGGTGTCTTAAAGTCAGGCTCCCCTGCCCCAAATCCTACAACGTCGATTCCTTCTGCACGCATCTGCTTTGCCTTTGCATCGATCGCCATCGTTGTTGACGCTTTAACATTCAAAGCTAATTCAGATAATGTTTTCATAATTCTTACCGTGTCCTATTCATAATATTAATGATTAAGAATTATAATATGAGATATGATCTTCGTCAATTTCCACCAAACCATTTTTGGTTAACTATACTGATGAACAATGGTTTACTCTTCATACGAAAAATTGCTCAACTTGCTCATGAACCGCAGAAGTGTAAACCTCTGCATCGGATACTTTATCTTGTAAATACTCGGCAACAACCGGTATAATAACGTTTTCTGAGTTGAAATGACCAACATCAAGCAAATTAATGTTTATTTCCTTTGCCAGAAGAAACTGATCATATTTAATATCAGAGGTTATATATGTGTCGCACCCTAATTTTTTTGCATCAAGAATTGCATTGCCTCCGGAACCTCCCATAACGCCGACTGTCTTAACACAATTAGAGCAGCATACATATTTTATCCCATTGCAATGTAATTTTGTTTTGCATAGCTTCAGCATGTCCTCTATTGTTTGGCTCCTTGAATACATTCCATATCTTCCTACTCCTGTTTTGTCTGATACTTGTTGCAATGAGCCAATCGGGTTCAGTCCTAAAACATGCATCAGCACATCGTTAACTCCCCCATCAGCGATATCTAGATTCGTATGCATGCATATCGCTGAGATTCCGTTCTCAATCAGTTTCATTACATGAGCTTGCTGTACATTGTCCGAAGATACTTGCTTCATTGCATTCCAAATTACAGGATGGTGAGAAACTATTAGTTGTGCACCGATCTCGATAGCCTCGTTAATTACTGCGGATGTAATGTCAAGCGCAACAATGATTTTATTAACAGTTTTATTTCTGTCCCCTATAAGCAGGCCTGCATTATCAAAATCCATCTGCAGTTCTATTGGTGCAATGGCATTTAATTCGTTGAATACATCTTGTACTGAATTCATCCTTGTCTGCCTTTCATATCCAGTAATTCCTGATAAATGTTTTCTAAGAAATGAATTGTAACTGCATTGCATTTGCAGTCGGCATGTTTCAATCCATTTATTTTAATTAGGAGCTTATTTATTGCTATATCTATTTTACGATAGAATAGAGGATTTTTTACTAATAATTCCTTATCTCCGACAAATAATTCCGCATCATTAAGTAAGCGTGATTTACCATAAGTTGCTTGAATCACTGTATATAGAAAATTGCCATCTTCGATAAGATATTCATTTTTTATAATAAATTCATTGTTTATAAGCCAATACCGAAGAACGTGCTCCATTGTCATTGGCTGCAAAAACAAATTATACCCAGGGGCAGCACACCAGTAATCTCTATCTAAAATTCCAGTAATCGTTTCAGCCCCTAGCCCAGCGCAAACAATGGTATCAATGCTATCCGGTTTGATACCTTGTAAGCCGTCGCAAAGAATGAACTTTATTTTATCCTTTACTCCAAGCCTCTCAGCAGAATGTATCGCGGAATTTAAAGGGGCTTTACGAATATCCGTGGCAAAGATATCTCCGTTATAGTCAGACAATGCTAGCTGAATCGCAAGATGGCCATGATCTGTTCCAACATCAACGATTCCTTTTCCTTTCGGAATGCGCTCAAATATAAATTTTAACCTATTATTCATATACATTAGGCAACTTGCTCCAAGATTGCATGGCAAATGATCATATATACTACATATTAGAAAAGAGCACGGTCTCCCTAAAATTTTTAAGGGAGGCCGTATAACCAAAAAATAAATATTTTTGCATGATATTAAGAAACTGTTGCAAGGTAATCTTTCAATTCTTGTATAAATTCATCTGGATCAACACCATGAGCCATGCAGGCTTCTTCGACAGATTCTCCGCTAGCTAATGCGCAACCCATGCAGTGCATTCCAATCTCTTGGAACTTTGGCATCGCCTCTGGGCAAGAGTCGACAATCTCCCCAATGATAGTTTCCTTTGTAATATTCATTCTATCCTCCTAAATCAACTACCAAGGAATTATTTCTTCAGATTTATAATAGACACATATTACTTTACTTTATATAAAGTCGAATGTCAAAAGGGGCGTCAATATGACGCCCCTCTTTACATTGCAACGTTCAGTCTCTCTGCTCTCTCATCTTTGCAAAGCACTCACTGCAATACACTGGCCGATCATCCTTAGGTTCAAACGGAACTCTGGCCTCACGTCCACAGGCTGCACATATTGCCGTAAAGTATTGACGTGGCGCACGTGCAGCAGCTTTGCGAGCATCCCGGCACTCTTTGCAACGCTGCGGCTCATTCTGAAAGCCCCTCTCAGCATAAAATTCTTGCTCACCTGCAGTGAACACGAATTCTTTACCACATTCCTTGCATACTAATGTCTTGTCTTCGTACATGTGTAGAGTCCTCTCTTAATAATTCTGCCTTACGGCTATATTTGCGTTCAGCAGTTGCTGATTTCGCTCAAATGGTAATTACGAGCAACCTTGCTTCGTATTCGTTGGACAGCATTATCCACAGATTTTTTATTTACATGAAGCATCATGGCTATTTCATTATAGGATGACCCGTTTAGATATGGCTCTAAAACTTTCTTTTCAAACCCGGAAAGACTATCATTAAAAAGTTTTTGCAACTCTGCATTATTCTCTTTAGCCAAGACCAGATCTTCTGTTGAACGCCATTGGGATTCAGAATTAAAAAGAAAATTTTCCTTAGAATTTTCATTCTGCAGATACTGCAAGGAAATTCCCTCGTTAAGAGGTTTATTCTTTTGCGTATTTGCTGATTTAATCGCTGAAAATAGACGACGTTTTATACATAACTCAGCATACGAAGAAAAGGATACATCTTTTTTGGGAATAAAATTGCGGATTGCTGATAGCAGTCCTATCATTCCCTCCTGCACTAAATCCTCACTATCACCACCAGCAAGATAATAAGGACGCGCACAAGCCCTAACAAGCCTAGTGTATCTAACCGTTAATATTTCTTCCGCTATTGAGCTTCCCTGAATACACCGTTGTTGAAGTTCAATATCATTTAAGGAAAGTAAATCCAAAATGCCACCAAAATCATCCAATATCTATATATACAATACACAAAAGCCTATTTATTAATTATAGATGAACTGTGCATAAAGTCAACAAATTTATATACTACAATGTCTTCTTTCTGTAATATAGGCAGACTAAATATATATTATCCTAAGTAGGGTATACCCAGATGCACATATGCCTTTTGGGTAACGCATCTACCGCGTGGAGTTCGAATAATATACCCTTGTTGTAAAAGGTATGGTTCGTATACATCTTCTAGTGTAATAGTCTCTTCGTTAATCGTTGCAGCAAGAGTATCCAGGCCTACGGGACCACCGTTATAAAGCTCAATAATACTGCGGAGCATTCTTCTGTCCAAGGAATCCAAGCCATCATTATCTACTTCTAATGCGTTTAAAGCATCGCAGGCAACTTGTAAAGAAATGATTCCGTTAGATTCAACTTCTGCAAAGTCTCTAACACGTTTCAATAATCTATTGGCAATGCGCGGAGTGCCACGTGAACGTGCTGCTATCTCATGAATTCCTTCTCTGTCCGTTTTGATTCCAAGAATTTTGGCTGAACGATCCAGAATGAGTTCAAGTTCATTGACATTATAAAGTTCAAGACGAAGGTTCACACCAAATCTGTCACGAAGAGGTGCAGTCAGCTGCCCTGCACGTGTCGTTGCGCCAATTAGAGTAAATTTCGGAAGCTCCAGATGGAGTGAATTCGCAGAAGGGCCCTTTCCTAGTATAATATCTATAGCAAAATCCTCCATTGCAGGATATAAAATCTCTTCATAAGCACGATTCAATCTATGAATTTCATCAAGGAAAAGAACATCGCCAGTGCTCAAATTGGTAAGAAGTGCTACTAAATCTCCGGCCTTTTCAATTGCTGGACCTGAAGTAATTCTTATATTAACTCCAAGTTCATTTGCAATAATCCCTGCTAAAGTTGTCTTGCCAAGACCCGGGGGTCCATGAAGAAGGACGTGGTCAAGAGGCTCGTTTCTTCTTTTTGCTGCTTCAATGAATACCCGAAGATTTTTTTTTGCTTTTTCCTGTCCGATATATTCAGCAAGGGTCTTCGGGCGGAGCGAAGATTCGTTCGCATCTTCTAGTAGTGCAGAAGCAGAAGTAATCTGTTCATGTTCTGCGTCTTCTGAAAAATTTATGCTCATTTACTATGTTCCTTATAATATTTTTCCAGGTTGTTATTACATTTTTTTTAATGCATTTTTTACGATTTCTTCGGCGCTCATATTGGAAGTATCTATTTCTCTTAGAACATTATTGATCTCTTGCGATGTATATCCCAATACAATGAGTGCATTCATGGCTTCATTAATTGAATTTCCATTAACGCTATCCGTATTTTTATTAATTATATAATTGCTTACTGCATTACTATTAACGTTTCCGACTTTATCTTTTAGTTCTATAATAATACGCTGAGCAGTTTTTTTTCCTATACCTGGTGCCTGCGATATTGCCTTTTCGTCATTGTTGAGAATTGCAAGAACCAAATCAGAAGGTGACATCATGCTTAATATCGAAAGCGCAGCTTTGGGTCCGACGCCAGAAATTGTAACAAGCAGGTCAAACCATTCTTTTTCAAATAAATCTGTAAAGCCATATAAGTCGAAGCTGTCTTCCTTTATATTTTCAGATATGAATAGTTTTATCTCTTTTCCAATATCAATATCATTAAATTTGTTCGTAGTTGAAATATAAAATCCTATTCCACTACAGTCAATCACAATGGCATTGTTAAAGACCTCTTCTACTCGCCCTTTTAGATGGTATAACATGAAGAATTGCCCTCCCTATTTAAAAGAGACGTGGTGCTCCTCGCATGACATATTGCAACAGCAACGGCATCAGCTGCATCATCTGGTTTAGGAGTAGACTTCAGGTTGCATATTCTTTTTACCATTTCCATAACCTGTTTTTTTTCTGCTTTTCCATAACCTACTACAGCTTGTTTAACCTGCAATGGAGTATATTCATATGCCGGTAAATCTGAATTTGCAGCAGCAAGTAAAATCACGCCACGCCCATGCGCTACTGAAATTCCTGTCGTAATGTTTGTATTAAAGAAAATTTCTTCTACTGACATGCAATCAGGTTGGAATAATTCAAGCAACTCCAAAAGATCTTGGTAGATTTGTTTTAGTCTTTCTGAAAGGCTTAATTTTGAAGAAGTTTCAATAACGCCGCATTGTTGAAGATTGTATGCACTTCTATTACTTTCAAGCACAGCAAATCCCACTGTAGCTATGCCCGGATCAATTCCAAGAATTTTCATTAGATCACCATGAGTGAATATAACACAAATGAAGAACGCAATCTAGTTCAAGGAGAAATTCAAATATTTAGAAAAGTCAAGGATGCTTCCAATTAAAATAAGGGAGCATCCTATACCATCTATTTTTAATGACATATCTTTCTTATTCTAAGCTCTTGGATGAGCTTTTTTATATTCATCTTTTATGTGTTTTTGAAGTAATTGAGAATAGATTTGTGTCGAAGAAATATCGGCATGCCCAAGCATTTCCTGAATAACCTTAATATCAGCCCCATTTTCTAACAAATGCGCTGCAAATGAATGTCTTAATGTATGAGGTGTAATGTCCTTACTGATATGTGCTTTCTGCTGATATGTCTTAATAATCTTCCAAAATCCTTGCCTTGACATTCTCTCACCGTTAACATTTACAAAAAGTGAGCGTTCATTTGGATCCGCAATCATATCAGGTCGGATAAAATCTACATACTCTTTTAACGCTTTTATCGCCTTTTTGTGCATTGGAATAAGGCGTGTTTTATTTTTTGTATGGCACGTTAAAAATCCCGCAGATAAATTGACATCATCTACATTAAGATTTATTAGTTCTGTCACACGTATGCCAGTAGCATAAAGAACCTCTAGCATTGCTTTGTCGCGGTACCCTTTTGCATCTATACATTCAGGCTGTTCTAAGAGCAACTCTACTTCACGGTTTGTTAAAATCTGAGGCAATTTTTGATATGATTTATCTGGGACAAGCTTTGCAGCCGGATTTCCTTGAATTTTTCCTTGAGATCTTAAAAATGAATAAAAACATTTAATCGACGCAATATTTCGTGAAACTGTAGCTACGGATTTTCCACTATTACGCAAATGTGTTACATATTTGTTTAGTTGTTCATCAGACACAGAATCTAAACTTATTTCAAAATGCAAATCAATATAAGCATCAAGCTGTCTTATATCCCTCATATATGAACTAATCGTGTTCTGTGCAGACTTTTTTGTATTCTTCAGATAATTTTCAAACAACACAATACTCTCATCACTGCTCAAACTTAACACCGCCTTCAAATACTGATATGTATTACCGCAATAAGTGGTTTTACATAATGCGTTGTATTGTTAATATATTACAAATCCTATTTGTTATCAATAGTTTTGTAATTTTTTGAGAAAATTTTTTATTATGAATATATATTATGTTAACTATATTATGTTTACTTATTAAACTTGTATATTAATCTCACAGATTTTGGCTAATTTTAGTTCCAACATTTTGTATGCAATATAATCATTAATACTAAATACGGTATAAATCATTTTTTATGTAAGCTGTTTATTGAATTTTTATTATGATTACTATACGTATAAATTATAATAATTTAATAATCAACTTGTAACTATTATAAGCTTTTTGTTATTATTTCTGCTGCTAAATTTTAGTCCACTTAAAGGTTCAATAATGTAATCTATTCGGATGATATTAGATGATAATAATAGACATTAGACTATGTGTTGCTCAATCTAAATTTTATTAATACAACTCGAATATTTTATTTGATTGCCTATTCCCTACTCAGCAATTGTTTTACTTATTAATATTCAATATCTATTCAACCAAACTTACGCGCATATTCTAAACATGATAGTCACGTTAGTGTGTAACAAAGACTACATCGCACCTCAAAGCCTAAAAGTTTAATTATCCTCTCTTCTGCAGCAGAAGGAGACTTATTCTTTTAAATTAAGAAACTCATTTTTCAAGTAGAATTTGTCTTGATCCGGTATGGCATTGTTCTGTTCCATCTGCGGAATGAACATAAAAAAAGCAAATCAAAAAGTTCTTAGACTAATTTGATTTGCTTATTAGCTGAATCGCAATTATATTGAGTTATTTTATTTCGTCTCAAATATATTGTCACTTGGTTCTTCTTTTGTATCTTCCTTTATGGGTTCCGCTGTAGGAGCATCTACCGCCTGATTTGGGGCATCTGAAACGGTTGCTGCAGACTCCAGTGCTTCATTATCTTCACTTTTAGACGATTTGGACGGCTCCTTTTTTGTTTTATTATCTTGTTCTTCTTTCCCGTTTGTTGAAATGGCCCATTTTTTAACTTGAATACGAACTCGATCTTCGCCAGTTTCAAAAGTAATTGTATCTTCTGTGACTTGCACTACTTTACCAGTCATTCCTCCAATTGTAACTATTTCATCTCCAATTTGCAGGTTGTTTCTCATTTCTTCAAGTTTTTTCTTTCGCTTATTTTCAGGACGAATAAGGAAAAGGTAGAAAATGACAAAAATAAGAACAAGCATTACTATGGATGAAAAACCACTGCTATTCATATTAGACATCCTCCAAATTCATACTAATGACTTTGTTATTATATCATTACCCATCTTATTTTCAAGATGGACTAACAACTGAACCGCGTCAAGTTGTAGGATTACAATACATATGTTACAGGACAACAGAATAAAGAAAAGCGGAAGAGCCTGACTTGTGTTAAAGTAAGTTCACCACAAACCAACCAAACATAAGGAGGTCTTCCGCTGTGACTACTATAACACAGGACATGCGCTTTCGGCTATCCCTTATTCGCTATTCTGAGAA